>NZ_JBYSWF010000073.1:0-32279 GCF_058780865.1 Pseudomonas sp. GP01-A4 | reverse complement strand
CTGACGCTGACGCTGATGCGGATGCGGATGCCGATGCGGATGCCGACGCTGATGCTGATGCTGATGCCGACGCTGACGCTGACGCTGATGCCGACGGCGACGCCGACGCTGATGCCGATGCCGATGCTGATGCGGACGCCGATGCTGATGCCGATGCCGATGCCGATGCCGATGCCGACGCGGATGCGGATGCGGATGCTGACGCCGATGCTGACGCCGATGCCGATGCCGATGCCGATGCTGACGCTGACGCTGACGCTGATGCGGATGCGGATGCGGATGCGGATGCGGACGCCGACGCCGACGCCGACCTCGAAGCCTTCGACGACCTCGCCACCGGCGAAGTAACCATCAAACCCGTAACATCCAACACCGGCCTGGCCGATATGCGCGTGTTCACCCTGTTGGGTGTCGGCGGCATCATTCTGGGCGATCACACCAAGCAGCAGGAGTTCTCGGTTGCCGAGGGTTCCAGCGGAACGCTGAACCTGCAGTTTGCCCAGGCCGACCTGGTCTCGCTGTTGGGCGGTGGCTTCACTGCCACGCTGGAAGTGAGCGACGGTGCCGGTGGATGGTTGCCGGTGCAGCAAGGCAGCAACGGTTCGGGCTTGCTCGACCTGTTGGGGCTGTTCGGACAAAGCTCCAGCGCCAAAATCGAAGGCCTGGAAGCCGGGCAGTATCGCTTTACCCTCAAGCTCGACCCCAACCTGGTCAGCGTTGGTGCAGGGGCCACGGCCAAGTTGAGCGTCACCAATGACAGCCTCACCGACTTCACCGGGGAAGCAGGGCCGGATGTCACCGGCAACGTCATCACCGACCCGGGCATTGGCGGTAAACCGGATGAACCGGGAACCGGCGGGCCAGTGAAGGTGCAGGTCGAGGTCAACGGCGAATTCGTCGATGCCGACGCCACCACCGGCACGGTGCTGCAGGGTCAATATGGTCAGCTGACCATCTTCGCCAACGGCGAGTACAAGTACACCCCGAACGGCGATGTCGCCAGCATCGGCAAGGTGGATGCCTTCGAGTATCACCTGGTCAATGGTGCCGGTGCTTCGGCCTCGGCAACCTTGTATGTGCGTATCGACAGCCCGAGTGTCAACGTGGACTGGAGCGCTACCGATCCATCTGCGCCCGGCGTGATCAACACGGTTGCCAATGATGACCTGGGTTCGGCACAGATCGACATCGTCAACCTGGTCACCCAGGCCGACCTGGCGACCCTGAGCTACAACTTGGCACTGCTCGGCAGCAGTACGGGTACGGGTGCAGCGATCAACGTTGCCACGGGCACGACCGCAGAGCTTGCGATCAACGTCACCGTCACCGGCATTGCGTTGTTGCCAGGCACGACCGTCAATCTGCAGAAGTTCATCGGTAACGAATGGGTCACGCAGCAGACCACTACCCAGGCGAACCACACGTTCCAAGGGTTGGATGCCGGGACCTATCGCGTGACCGGGACGACCGGTGCCGTGCTGTCGCTGAGTGCGCTGCACATTGCGCAGAAGCTCACTACCACCTCCCTCACGGAGTTCGTGACCGGTGCAATGAGCAATGCGACTGGCAACCTGCTGTCCGACAGCTTGTCCGGGCCGGATGTCCTCGGTTCGCCGCTGACGGTACTCAGTGTGCTGGTCAACGGGGTCTATGTGATTCCTGGGCAAACGGGGACGAAAATCAACGGTGACCACGGCACATTGACCGTGTTTGCCGATGGTAAGTACGTCTACACCCCGCATGCCGGGCTGACGCTGGACGAGATTGGCCAGGTGGATAAATTCACCTACAAGCTCACCACGCCAACCGGCCAGGAAGACACCGCCGACCTCTACGTGCGCATCGACTCGCCGGATCGCGACCTGGTCTGGGACGACGCCAACCCGGGTGCGCCAGCCACTGAAGGTGCCGGCATTGCCGCTGCCCACAGTGCGGTGGACCAGGCGGCGGATGACGGCGCCAACGTTGACGGCGATCACCACGATGCCGTGGTGGCCGACGACACCGACTTCACCCATGTCGATGCTGGCGCGGGTGCAGACGGGTTGTTGTGGGAAGGCGGCGATGCAGCCATCAACCTCACCGACCTGATTGGCACAGTCAGCGGGGTGCACAGCATCGACCTGAACGATGTCAGCGCCGTCGACCTGACCCTGAGCCTCGAAGACCTGGTGTCCATCACCGGGCCTGAGTCGGATCGCTTGATGATCCAGGGCGACGATCAGGACAGCGTGCACCTGACAGGTGACTGGAGCGCCGGTGCGACCCAGGTAGAGAACGGTCTTGAGTACGTGATCTACACCAGTCCGGAAGATGAAACCCATCAGCTCTGGGTACAGAGCGGCATCAGCGTGGTGTAACGCCACCCCTGCCGGGCGGGCCGCAAGGCCCGGTTTTCCCTACCAACGGTAATGCAGCGATGGGCCGTGACGTCAGTCACGGTCCGTTGTTGTACTCATCAGGTTTGACAACAGTCAGGTGACTAGCAGTGAGGCAAAAGAGTTTGGCCAAGCAGCTGTCTGCCGTAATTCTGGCAGTCGCAATGATCGCGCCCGAGCGTGCGCCGGTCATGGCAGCGTCGTATATCGACGATGAAGAACGCGTCAACATCATCAGCCCGAGCAACCTGGGCACACATTTACCCGGCGGGCCAACGGGCGTCAGCGCACCGGTGGCACCCGAGCACGTCATACCGAGCAACCTTGACCTGACACGCGCCATTCAACTGGCGGTGGAATGGCACCCGGCAATTTCCGAGGCGATCGGCCAGCTGTACCAACAAAACGAGAACGTGAACATCGCCCGTTCCGGTTATTACCCGCAAGTCAGCGGTGGCTTCAACTCCGGCTACGACAGCGGCCTGAGGGGCAACGGCCAGAGCCGTGCGTTTTCGTTGTCGGCGTCGCAGATGCTCTATGACTTCGGCAAGGTCTCAAGTTCTGTCGACAGTGCGCTGGCGCGGGTCAGTGCCAGCCAGGCGTCGGTGTTGCTGTCGATCGATCAGGTGGCGCGCGATACCTCGTTCGCCGTGATCGAACTGCAGCGCTCGCAGTTGCTGGTGCAACTGGCTCGCGAGCAAATCGACGGCATTTCGGCGATTGCAGAGCTGGCCAAAAAGCGCAGCGACATGGGCGCCAGCACCCGTTCGGACCTGATCCAGGCCCGCTCGCGGGTCGAGGCCTCGGTGGCGACGCAATTGCAATTCACCGCGCAATTCAATCGCTGGCGCAGCACGTTGAGCAGTCTGCTTGGGTCGCAGGCGCCAGTGAGCGTGGCGAATGGTTTTCCGGCAAGCCTGGAGCAATCCTGCGTGGGCGTGGTACCCGATGCGGCAGTCACGCCGACCCTGCTGATCGCCCAGGCGCAGCGTGTCGATGCGCTGGCGCTGATTGCACAAGCCCGTGCCGAGGCGTTGCCGACCGTGTCGCTGGACCCGTCCATCACGCACTACCTGGACAACAACGACGACAGCAACGTCCCCGGCGGCCGCGACCGTACCCGTTATGGCGTATTTCTCAACGTGAAAATGCCGCTGTACCAGGGCGGCGCAATCACCGCTCGCAAATCCGCCGCGCAACAGGCCCTGCGTTCCGCCGATGCCGCCAACGACGCCGCGCGCCTTGCGGTTCGCCAGGGGTTGCTGGAGGCGCGGGATCAAATCTCAAGCCTCAGCCAGCGGCTATCCACCCTGGATTTTCGTGAGCGCAGCATCTCCGAAACCCGCGACCTGTATCGCCAGCAGTACCTCGAACTGGGCACACGGCCGTTGCTCGACCTGCTGAATGCAGAGCAGGAAATTCACCAGGCACGCATGGACCGGGAAAACACCGCCGCTGACCTGCGCCGCCTGAAAATCGATTGCCTCTACAACACGGGCGCATTGCGCACGGCGTTCCACCTGGACAACAGCACCCTGCAAGGTGTGGAGATTCGGCCATGAATGATGCTGTGATGCTTGCGGACGAAACCAACGCAGTACAAACACCGCTGAACCCGGCGCCCGCAGTGGATTATGAAGTGTGGCTGGAGGCCGTCCTGAGCGTGGCCCGGCATTACCGCCTGGAATGCTCGGCCCAAAGCGTGCGCATCGCCGCACAATGGACCGAAGGCGCTTCGGTGGAAGAGGTGGTACGGCAGATGGCCCGCCAGGCGGGGTTGAACTGCGTGATTGCCGACTTCAGCGAAACCACGCTGATGCAGCGCCAATTACCGGTGGTGCTGCAATTTGCCGACGGTCAGGTGGGTGTGCTCGAAACCCTCGGCGACGGCGACAACCTGGGCATCGCCTACAGCGGCGACGGCGGCCTGCAAAGCCGGCTCACCCGCCAGGACCTGTTGGAGCAAGCGCGCAAGAGCGTGATTCTGCGACCCATGGCGGCAGTGCGTGACCGGCGTGTGGACGACTACATCAAGCCTTACGAGAAGGCGTGGTTCAAAAACATCGTGCTGCGCGACCTGCGGCCCTATGGCTATGTGATGCTCGCGTCGCTGGTCACCAGCGTGCTGGGGTTGGCCGGGGTACTGTTTTCGATGCAGGTGTACGACCGGGTGATCCCGGCCGAATCCATGCCCACCCTGTATGTGCTGTTTGGCGGGGTGATGCTGGCGCTGGTGTTTGATTTCATCATGCGCATCACACGTGTGCGCATCACCGACATGCTCGGCAAACGCGCGGATCTGCGCGTTTCCGACCTGGTGTTCGGGCATGCCATTCGCTTGCGTAACAGCGCCCGGCCGAAGTCCACCGGCTCGTTCATTTCGCAGCTCAAGGAACTGGAACAACTGCGTGAGCTGATCACCTCCAGCACCGCCACGGCGCTGGCCGATCTGCCGTTCTTCCTGCTGTTTCTGGTGATCTACTGGTTGATCGCCGGCCCGCTGGTGGCGGTGCCAATGGTGGCTGTGCTGTTCCTGATAGTGCCCGGGCTGTTGGCGCAGAAAAAACTCGCGGCACTGGCGAATGAGTCGATGCGTGAAAGCTCGTTGCGCAGCGCCATGCTGGTGGAGACCATACAAGGCCTGGACGATATCAAGGCGTTGCAGGCCGAACAGCGCTTCCAGCAACAATGGAATCACTACAACGCCACCTGCGGCGACGCCAGCCTGCGCCTGCGCCTGCTCACCAACAAACTGGTGGCCTGGAGCAACAATGTGCAGGGCTCGGTGTTTGCCGTGGTGGTGGTGTTCGGTGCGCCCATGGTCATGGCCAGCGACATGACCACCGGTAGCCTTGTCGCGGCGTCGATCCTGGCGTCGCGGATGATGGCGCCGATGTCCCAGATCACCCAGGTGCTGACGCGCTGGCAGCAGGCCAAGGTTGCGCTGCAAGGCCTGAACCGAATCATGGAATTGCCGGTGGACCATCCCGAGGGCAGCAAGCGCGTGCACCTGCCGGTGATCAAAGGCCAATACGCGCTGAGCCAGGCCACATTCCAGTACTCCGACGATGCCCCCGTGCCGGCGCTGCGTGTGGCCGACCTGAAGATCCAGCCGGGCGAGCGCATCGCGATTCTGGGGCGTAACGGCGCGGGTAAATCCACGCTGTTGCAGGCATTGGCCGGGATGCTCGACCTCAAGGCCGGCACCATCAGCCTGGATAGCGTTGCCCTCAGCCACATCGACCCCGCCGACGTGCGCCGCGACGTGGGGCTGATGACACAAAACTCGCGGCTGTTCCACGGCACGCTGCGCGACAACCTGATCATGGGGGCGCCGCATGCCAGCGATCAGGAAATCCTCCAGGCCCTGGCGCTGACCGGTGCGGGCGACTTCATCGGCAAGTTCGCCGACGGCCTGGACCACATGATCCTGGAAGGTGGCCTGGGCCTGTCGGGCGGGCAGCGTCAGTCGCTGCTGCTGTCGCGGCTGATGATTCGCCAGCCGCATATCGTGTTGCTCGACGAGCCCACCGCGTCCCTGGATGAAGCGACCGAGCGCCAGTTGATCCACAACCTCGACCGCTGGGCAGCCCACCGCACGCTGATTATCGCCACGCACCGCATGAGTGTATTGAGCCTGGTGAATCGGGTGATCGTGGTCGATAACGGCCAGATCATCGTCGATGACAGCAAAGCCAAAGCGATTGCGCGCCTGTCCAAACCGAAGGGGAAAACCCAGTGAAAAGCCCTGCGCCGAAAACCATACCCCTGCTCGCCACCGAAGACGAAGGCGCCCGGCATACCCACGACGGCGTGGATGAACGCACCGTGGTGCGCGCCACGCGCGTGGTGGGCTGGGTGTTTGTCATGCTGATTGCGTTTGGTGCCTGGGCCTACTTTTTTGAAGTGGACGAAGTCTCGACGGGCAGCGGCAAAGTCATCCCGACCTCGCGTGAGCAAATCATCCAGTCGCTGGAAGGCGGCATCGTCACGGAGTTGAATGTGGGGGAGGGCGATATCGTCAAAAATGGCCAGACGTTGGCCAGGCTTGACCCGACCAAGACCGAATCCAACTTTGATGAAAGTGCCGCCAAGTACCGGGCGTCGCTGGCCAGCGTCGCGCGTTTGCAGGCCGAGGTAGACGGTAAACCGTTACTGTTCCCCCCGGAGCTTGAGCGTTACCCCGCACTGGTGCGCGCCGAAACCGACCTGTTCAACACTCGGCGCAAGGGCCTCGAAGAATCGTTGGCCGGCGTGCGATCGTCGCTCGGGCTGGTGCGTAGCGAGCTGGAAATCACCGAAAACCTGGCCAAGGTCGGCGCCGCCAGCAACGTTGAGGTGTTGCGCCTCAAGCGCCAAAAGGCCGAGCTGGAGTTGAAACTGACCCAGGCCCGCTCCGAGTATATGGTGCGGGCCGGTGAGGACCTGGCGAAGGTCAATGCCGACGTCGAGACGCTGTCGTCAGTCATGCGCGGGCGCTCCGACTCGGTGACCCGCCTGACCCTGCGCTCGCCGGTGCGCGGTATCGTCAAGGGGATCGAGGTCACCACCATCGGCGGGGTTATCCCGCCCAACGGGCGCCTGATGCAGATTGTGCCCCTGGATGAGCAGTTGTTGATCGAGGCGCGTATCTCCCCGCGAGACATCGCCTTTATCCATCCCGACCAGGTGGCCAAGGTCAAGATCACCGCCTACGACTACGCCATTTATGGCGGCATGGACGGCAAGGTCGTGACCATTTCTCCGGACACTATCCAGGACGAGGTCAAGCCAGAAGTTTTTTACTACCGAGTGTTCATCCGCACCGACGCTGACACCTTGAAAAACAAGGCCGGCAAGTCGTTTTCGATTGTGCCTGGGATGATTGCCTCGGTGGATATCAAGACCGGCCAGAAAACCGTGCTCGACTATTTGATCAAGCCCATGAACCGTGCGCGGGAGGCCTTGCGCGAGCGTTAGGCGAGGTGGCTGTGGCCAGGTTTGCGTTGTGGTGGATGCTGTTGTGGGCCGGCGTGCCGGGCGCGTGGGCCCTGAGTGAGGGTTCGACACCGTTGCTTTGGAACACCCCGGCCAACCAGTCGACCTGCAACCAGGTCGACTCTGCACTCTGGGTCGAGTTGGCCGGGGGCGATGAGTGCATTCGCTATTTTTCCGGGGCGGTGCTGAGCCATGCGCCCGTGGTGATCGTGATGTTTCATGGCGACCGCAACGTGGAAATGCACCGCTCGCCCGAGTCGATCCGTGGCAATACCCTGGCCGCCAAGGCCAGGCAGGCCAAGGCCCTGAGCCGGCGTGCGGGCGTACCGGTGGTGATTGTGGCGCGACCTGGCACCTACGGTTCCAGCGGCAACCATGGGCAGCGGCGCCAGGCGCGGGAATTCATTGTGCTGGACGCTGCGCTCAACGAGCTGCGCAAGCGTTACGGCATCGGGCAGTTTGTGTTGCTGGGGCACAGCGGCGGCGCCACGGTGGCCGCGGCGTTGTTGACCTTGGGGCGTACCGATGTGAAGTGTGCGGTGATGACTTCCGGCGCGTTTGCCCTGGTGCAGCGCGCGCAGATGTTGCGTCAAAGCAAAGGCCTGCCTTCGCGCCCGGGACGCGACACCAATGGTTTATTGCACCCCTACGATCCCCTGGAGCACCTGGCCGGCATTGCCGTTGCGCCTGCGCGGCAGTTGTTCGTGATTGGCAGCGTGGACGACCAGGTAACCCCATTTGTGTTGCAGGAGCGTTTTTACCAGGCGTTGATTCGCGCCGGGCATCAGGCGCAGTTGGTCAAGGCGCAGGGTGTGCCTGCGATGTTTCACCAACTGCGCAATGACATTGGCCTGAAGACAGCAGCGGGCTGCGCGGGCTAACCCGCCGGCACCGCCTGTTCGGTCGTGTTCAGCCAATCACAGATCTGCGACAACCCGGTACCACCGGAGCTTTTCACCAGTACCCAATCCCCCGCCTGGAACCACTGGCCGGGGTGGCGCGCCAACGCCTGGCCTAATGCCGTGGCATCCTCGAACCACTGCACTGACAGCTCACTGCGCAGCACCCGGTACACCTCATGCATCAGCGGCCCGCACAGCACCAAATGCCGGGGCGCCGCCGCGCGCAGCGAGTCAGCCAGTTCCAGGTGGTAGCGCTGGGCGTCGGGGCCCAGCTCCAGCATGTCGCCCAACACTACTACCCGGTGCCGCGAGGCCACGGGCAGGTCGGCCATCGAGCGCAAGGCCGCAGCCATCGAGCCGGGGTTGGCGTTGTACGCATCGTTGATCAGCTGGAAATGCCCGTCGGTGCATTTGATCGAGCGGATATTGCCGCGACCTTCCACCGGTTGGAAGCCGGTCAGCACTTCCAGTGCCTGGTCGGCGTCAAGCCCCGCGGCGAACAGCGACGCCAGCACCCCCAGCGCGTTGAGCACCATGTGTCGGCCGCGAGCACTCAGGCTGAAATCCAGCCGTTGCGTGTCACGTTGCGCGGTGACGTAGACCCGGTCGGCCTCGCTGCACACGTCGAGCAGGCGCACATCGGCATCAGCGTGTTCGCCATAGCTGGTCACGTGCAAGCGCGCGACTTCGGCGGCCTGGGCGAACACCTCGTAGTGCGGCATATCGCGGCACAGCACCGCGTGCCCACCCGGTGCCATCGAGCGGAAGATCGCGCTCTTTTTACGCGCCAGGTTTTCCAGGGTGCCATGGTATTCCAGGTGCGCCGGAGCCAGCCCGGTCACGATAGCAATGTGTGGGCGCACCAGCTCCGAGTTAATCGGCATGCGGCCCACGGCCATTTCCAATACCCAGAATTTGGCCGGCCGGGGCATGCTCGCCAGGTTCCAGGCGATCCCATGGGGCAGGTTGGCGTTGGCCTCGGTGTGGCCCACTTCGCCCCAGTGTTTCAGGGCGTGGCCGAGCATGGCGACCACGGTGGTTTTACCGAAGCTGCCGGTGACGCCGAACACCTGGCCAGTGAATTGCTGCCTGGCGTATCGACCCATTTGCAGCATGGCCTCGCTGGTATCGGCGACCTGTAACACCGGCAGGCCGCTGTCCAGGTAGGGCGTCGGGTCTACACACAAGAACGCCGAGGGGCGCCGCTCAGGACTGGCCTGGGCCCAGCGCAGCGCCGACTGCACTTCGTTCGGTCCCACCTTGCTGGGGTGCCGATTGAGCATGCGCTGGGGTTTGAAAAACTGCATGGACGGCGTCAAACCCGACGTGTACCAACCGGGTGGTGGCTGTTTGGCCCAGGTGCCGTGTGTCACCCGAGCCAGGGTGTTGGCGTCCCAGACCCAGCCGAGGGGCGCTGCGTCCTGGGCCCGGCTCACTTGCGGCGCGCCGTCGAGCAGGTAGCGGTGGTAGGCAATCAGCCCCGAGAGGTAATGCTCCACGTCGTCGATGCGCACCCTGAACGCGTGGTGACGGATAAAAAACGAGCCGGTAATGCGCGCAGGATTGGCGAAATACATCGCCGTTTCCGGCCAGAAATACCCGTTGAACAGATAGCGCGCACGATGATGCAGGGCGCGGTAAAACGCGTGCAGGTCGATCTCGGTGAGCAGGTGGCGCAATTGCGCTTGCTGGGCGATGCGTTCGAGCATCTGCTGCGCAGCCATCATCAATTCCAGTAGCGTCGGAAAGGTGGTGATGCGCTGTTGAACGAACCCCAGATAACCGGCGACGTTATTCAGGCCGAAGCGGAAATACTTTTCGTCAGGTCGGTAGCGGGTCAGTTCGTTCACGCAATAGCTGAGCCAGTGATCGTGCTCGCGCCAGTGCTGTTTTTCGATGAAGTAGTCGAAGGCTTTTTCCACCACGGTTAACCAGCGCTCATCGCCGGTGAGGCCGTAGAGGCGGATCAACCCGAACGCGGCCTCGCCGTCGTAGTAGATGATCCGGAACGCCTCTTTGACGGTAAGGTCACGGCCATGCAAGACGTGCACGAAGGCGCCGGTGGTCGCGTCCTGCATCCAGGCCATGCCATTGGCCAGGGCTTCCAGCACGGGTAGATAGTGGCGGGTGCCGGTGACTTCGCTGTATTTGACCAGCGCCAACAAACACACGGCATTGCCGCCCAGTTTGATCTCGTCACCGGTGTCCAGCAGATACGCCGCCACACTGCCGTCGGGCAGCGCGTAGGACTTGATCAGTTCCTGGGTAAGGTAGGCCAGCGAGCGGTCGATGGCGGATTTAAGCGCCTCGTCGCCGGTCAGTGCCCAGGCCTCGATCATCGAATAGGTGGTACTGGCGTGGCGCAGGGTGTTGTAGTTTTTTATCGCCCGGTCAAAGCACGGGAAGTAGCCGTAGACGAACTGGCCGCCGCCCTGCACCTGAGTGCTCAGGTAGCTTGCGGCGCTGATGATGCTCGCCTTTACCATGCCGGGCTCCAGCGCTGCGAGGGTGCGCCAGCCGGTTTCTGTCGGGCCAGGGTTCAGCGGGTGGGGCACGCCGTCTTCGGCACAAAAAACGCCCTTGGTGTCGAACAGGAACACGGGGGTCTCGGGTTCAAGTGTGGCGATCAGGTCGGCTGTATTGAGCCCGGTAAAACGGCGCCTGGCGTACACCGAAAAATTGCCGGCATTGAAGCTCGCGTGATTGATAGCGTTGCCGCCATACAGGATCGCGTTGGCGTTCAGTTCCTGTTCGGTGATCGCGATGTGCAGCGCCGCATCGAAGGCGATGCCGCGCCGGAAGTAATTACGCTTGTGGCGCTTGAAGCGCGCATTGAGTTCGGCCCAGGTGATGGCGGTTACGTTGATCGCGCATTCGACGCGTATCCATGAACGTTCGACGATGTTGCCTGACTGCGCACGGTCTCGTTCGTAGGCTCCCTGCAAGCGCTGCACACCGGTTTGCCAGGCGGCTTCGAAGTTATCTGCCGTGATATGAAAAACATGCGCGCGCTGGGTGCCGTCGCTCATGGAGAAAAACAAGGTACAGGGCTGCGCGGTGTCTGATGATACAGCAGGCCCATTCATTTCTTTGCTTAGATGAGCATAACAAGCAAGCCATTGCTGTTTCACAGGCATAGTTCATCACCAGTTTTTAACTTGGAGAGGGGTGGCGCGCAGTGTTCATGATTAAACTGCGCGCCAGCTGATAAATAAGCAGAAAGTTATGCCGCACAGTTTTATAAAGGCAAATTAACCAGGCTTATATATCAAGAGCAGAGCGATGAATCCTCTTTCTCCGGCTCCAGCACGGAGGGCGGGACTTGGCTCTCGTATTGCTGGAGATGGTCACGAATCAGCTTGCGAATAACCTGAGAAATAGTAAGGTCAACTTCCTCGGACAGCGACTCCAGACGCTGCTTGGTCGGGAAGTCGATGAGAATGGTCAGACGTGTTGTTTTTTCAGGCATTTTCTTGATCCTTTTACAAAAGCGCGGTCTCGACTGCCGCGTGCAGTAAGTGCTGGAAGACGTGTGGAGTCCTTAGAACAAACCAATGGGGTAATCAACTGATTCATTGGAGTCTAATTCAAATCGCTGCGCGTTTTCCATCAATGTGCAGTGAAGGTTGCGATTATGTGAAGTTCTGCACCTTCTCCGTACCTCTTATTATCATCGGGTTATAATGCTATGAGATTCGAGTATAGACCGGTTGCAAGAAAGCTATCTCAAAGTGTAGGGGGTGTCAAAAGTCAATCTTATCTATAACTAAAGTAGTGGTTGTACTGTTTGGTGAGTTTGATTATGTATTTTGCGCATTACGTCATGAGATTTTTTCAAGAACTTGGTGCTCACAATATTCTGTCACAAAATACTAATTGATTGTTTTCGAATATCAAGGGTTGTTGTCACGTATAACAGCGATTGTTATTGGAAGAGGGGCAGGGAGGTGCTGCTTTTATCAGAAGGGCGCGACGGTCGTCGTTGAGGTAAAAGGGGCCAGGGCGACCCCTTTCCAGGAGGTGGGATCAGGCAAACACAAAATACTTACGCACCGTCTCGACCACTTCCCATGTCCCCTTCATCCCCGGCTCCACCACAAAGATATCCCCAGCCCGCAAATGGATCGGCTCCAGGCCGTCCGGGGTGATCACGCAGTAGCCTTCCTGGAAGTGACAGTATTCCCACTTCACATACTCCACCCGCCATTTGCCGGGGGTGCAGATCCAGGTGCCCATGATCTTGCTGCCGTCCTCGCTGGTGTAGGCGTTGAGGTTGACGGTGTGCGGGTCGCCTTCGAGTTTTTCCCATTTGCAGGCGTCCAGCACCGGCAGTGGATGGGTGTCGCGCAGTACGGTGATTGGCTTGGACATGATGATTCCGAGGCAGTGGAAGGGAAGTCCGAACCCTATCGCCTTGGGCGGCCCGCCAGTGGTCTGGACTCGACATCGGGATGCCCAGAAGCGCAGTCATTTGCACAGCCGTGAGTCACCGCCAACCCCTGTGGGAGCCGGGCTTGCCCGCGGTGGCGGAGTGTCAGGCGATGGAAGGGCACGCTGTGCCGACCTCATCGCGGGCAAGCCCGGCTCCCACAGGGGATATTTGTTGTTTGAAGGATTGAGTCGGTACGAAATATCTGTGCGCCAATCAGCCATTTCCTCGCAGTAAGTGCGAAAGATTTCCCGCTTTGCGCTGGAATTCGCAAGAATATTTACAGCCGGCCCTCGTATCATTCACCCCAGTAACGACCGAGAGCCTTGAAATGAATCCAATAAAAACGTGGTGGGACATCAGCCCGCCCTTGAGCACCGCGACCCCGACCTGGCCGGGTGATACGCCGTTTCAGGAAGAGCGGGTCTGGCAGTTCGGCCCCGAGTGCCCGGTGAATGTCGGACGCATCACCCTGTCGCCCCACACCGGCGCCCATGTGGACGCGCCGTTGCACTACAGCGCGGACGGCGCGCCGATTGGCGAAGTGTCCCTGGATGTGTACATGGGCCCGTGCCGGGTGCTGCATTGCCTGGGCAGCGGCGCGCTGGTGCAGCCGCATCAGTTGGAAGGCCGGCTGGAAAACCTGCCGGAGCGTGTACTGTTGCGCACTTATCAACAGGCGCCGCTGGATGCCTGGGATTCGAATTTCACCGCCGTCGCTCCGCAAACCGTCGAGCTGCTGGCCAGCCTCGGTGTGCGCCTGATCGGTATCGACACACCGTCCCTGGATCCGCAGCAGTCCAAGACCATGGACTCCCACAACGCCGTCGCCCGGCATGGCATGGCGATTCTCGAAGGCATCGTCCTCGACGACGTGCCGGAGGGCGATTACGAGTTGATCGCGCTGCCGCTGCGTTTTGCCAACCTCGATGCCAGCCCGGTACGAGCCATTCTCCGCCCGCTCAAGGAGCCCACGCGATGAGCCAGTGTCCTTTCTCCCCTGACTACCAGCCGCCGGAAGAATGGCATAACGCCGAGCTGAATTTTTCCGAGTCCATGAGCTACGGCGACTACCTGGACCTGGGCAAAGTGCTCAGCGCCCAGCACCCGCTGTCGCCGGACCACAACGAGATGCTGTTCATCATCCAGCACCAGACCTCGGAGCTGTGGATGAAGTTGATGCTCCACGAACTCAAGGCCGCCCGCGAACACGTGCGCCTGGGTGAGCTGCCGCCGGCGTTCAAGATGCTGGCGCGGGTGTCGCGGATCTTTGACCAGTTGGTGCACGCCTGGGCGGTACTGGCGACCATGACGCCGTCGGAGTACAAGTCGATCCGCCCGTACCTGGGGCAGTCGTCGGGTTTCCAGTCGTTCCAGTACCGGGAAATCGAATTCATCCTCGGCAATAAAAGCGCGGCGCTGTTGCGGCCTCATGCCCACCGGCCGGAGTTGTTGAAGGAGCTGCAGGTGGCGATTGCCACGCCGTCGCTGTATGACGAGGCGATCAACCTGATGACCAAGGCCGGGCTGGCGATCGACCCCAAGCGCGCCGAACGCGACCCGACGGCGCCAACGGTTCACGATGATTCCGTGGAGGCGGCGTGGCGCGAGGTTTATCGCGATCCGAGCCGGTATTGGGACCTGTACCAATTGGCCGAAAAGTTTATCGACCTGGAAGATTCTTTCCGCCAGTGGCGCTTCCGCCATGTCACCACCGTGGAGCGGATCATCGGCTTCCAGCCTGGTACGGGCGGCACCGAAGGCGTGGGCTACCTGCGCAAGATGCTCGACACCGTATTGTTCCCCGAGCTGTGGCGAGTGCGTTCCACGCTGTAATCAAGGCCCAACAAAAAGCCCCGGTACTCATCAGTACCGGGGCTTTTCATTTGGAATACGATCAAAATGTGGGAGCGGGCTTGCTCGCGAAAGCGGTGTGTCAGTCAATACATCAGGTGACTGACACGACGCCTTCGCGAGCAAGCCCGCTCCCACACAAGCCCGCTCCCACATGGGTTATTGCGCTGTTACTACCTTCGCGTTATTCAACCGCAACCGGTACGCCACATAGATGATCCCGACCCAGACCGGAATCGCATACACCGACGCCCGTACGCCCGGAATCGCCAGCATCACGCAGATGATCATCAGCATGAACGCCAGGCACAGGTAGTTGCTGAACGGGAACCAGAAGGTCTTGAACGACGGCACCACGCCTTGCTCGCCCATGGCCTTGCGGAACTTGATGTGGGTCAGGCTGATCAGCGCCCAGTTGATCATCAGCGAGGCAACCACCAGCGCAAACAACAGCTCCAGTGCGTCATGCGGCGCTACGTAGTTGATCACCACACACAGCAGCGTCACCAGGGCCGAGATGCCCAGGGCACGCAGCGGCACGCCTTGCTTGTTCAACTTCATCAGCGCTTTCGGCGCGTCGCCTTGCTCGGCCAGGCCGAACAGCATGCGGCTGTTGCAGTACACGCCGCTGTTGTACACCGACAGTGCCGCGGTCAGGACCACGAAGTTGAGGATGTGGGCGGCGGTGTCGTTACCGATCAAGGAAAAGATCTGCACGAACGGGCTGCCGCTGTAGGCATCGCCCGACGCGCCGAGGGTTTGCAGCAGTTGATCCCATGGGTACAACGACAGCAGCACGGTAAGGGCGCCGACGTAGAAAATCAGGATCCGGTACACCACCTGGTTGATCGCCTTCGGGATCACCTTGCGGGGTTCGCTGGCTTCGGCGGCGGTAATACCCACCAGCTCCAGGCCGCCGAACGAGAACATGATGAACGCCATGGACATCAACAGCCCCATGCCGCCATTCGGGAAGAACCCGCCGTGGCTCCACAGGTTGCTCACCGAGGCCTGCGGGCCGCCGGTGCCGCTGAACAGCAGGTAGCAGCCGAGCACGATCATGCCGACAATCGCCACCACCTTGATGATCGCGAACCAGAACTCGGTCTCACCGAAGAACTTCACGTTGAGGGTGTTGATCAGGTTGACCAGCACAAAGAACACCACCGCACTGACCCAGGTCGGAATTTCCGGCCACCAGAACTGGATGTACTTGCCCACCGCTGTCAGCTCGGCCATGCCCACCAGCACGTAGAGTACCCAGTAGTTCCAGCCGGCGAGGAAGCCTGCGTAACCGCCCCAGTACTTGTGGGCGAAGTGGCTGAAGGAGCCGGCCACCGGTTCCTCGACGATCATTTCGCCCAGCTGGCGCATGATCAGGAACGCGATGAACCCGGCTACCGCATAGCCCAGGATCATCGACGGCCCCGCCGACTTGAGCACGCCCGCCGAGCCGAGGAACAGCCCGGTCCCGATCGCCCCTCCCAAGGCAATCAGCTGAATATGCCGGTTCTTCAGGCCACGCTTGAGGCCCACCGGGTTAACCATGTCATCCGCCATTAACATTCCCTTCTACTTGTTTTTTTCAGGGTTGATCGCACACCGAACCAGCCCCTCAAACCGCTGAGGGGTCAGATATTACTCTCGGTAAACTTTTCGTAATACAGCTGAACGCCATCAAGTGCCTGATCCAGCAGCCATTGTTTGATGGATTCGACCATCGGAGGGGGGCCGCAGACGTACATATCTGCCGATTGATCCCGCAATTCGGCCAGGTCGAAATGCTCGGTGAGGTAGCCGCGTTTGCCGGCCCAGTCCGAAGGTGGGTCGCTGAGTACCTCGGTGTAGCGAAACCCCGGGATCGTATCGGCGTAGGCTTTTATGCGTGTTGCCTCGCATAAATCGGCCGCACCCCGCACGCCGTAATACAGGTGCACCGGCTGTTGGCAGGTGCTGGCGGCCAGGTCATCGAGCATGCCCAGCAGCGCCGATAGGCCGGTGCCGCCGGCAACCAGCACCAGCGGTTGGGTGACGTGCCTGAGGTAGAAAGCGCCCAGTGGCGCTTCCAGCAGCAACTCATCACCGACCTGGCAGCGTTCGCGAATGTAGTTGCTCATCACGCCATCGGGCAGCAGGCGGATCAGGAACTGCAACTGATTGCCCGGGCGGTTGGCGAAAGAGTAGGAGCGCCAACTGTCGGTGCCGGGAATCGACAGGCGGGCATATTGGCCCGGCAAAAAGTCCAATGGGTGTTCAAGCTGCAGGTGCAGGATCGCGGTGCTGGCCGAGACCTGTTGCACTTGGCTCACCGTACTGCGGATTTGTACTGGCCCCGGCGCGTTGCACAGGCTGGAATCAAAATCGAAATAAAACGCCGCGTCGGATTGGACCCGGGTCTGGCAGCTGAGCATTTTGCGTTGTTGCAGGTCGAGGCTGGAGAGGGCTTCCTCGTCTACGTAGTCCTGAGTGAAATCGCCGGACTCGCAGCGGCCCTGGCAAGTGCCGCAAACGCCTTCGCGGCAGTCGAGCGGGATCTTGATGCCGTTGCGCAACGCCGCATCCAACAGGATCTCATTGGCGCCCACCGGGAAAAACAGGGTCTTGCCGTCGGCAAAACTGAAGGCCACTTTGTGATTCATTCGCAGAACTCCGCGAGTTTGATTTTCTATGCCTGCGATTTAACTGTGGCGAGGGAGCTTGCTCCCGCTGGGCTGCGCAGCAGCCCCAAAAAGCCGGGAGCGCTACGCACTGGAGCGCCAACCCGGTCCAGCGGGAGCAAGCTCCCTCGCCACAGGTGTAATGCATCAGGTCACAGGTGATAGAAATCCAGCACCGAGTTGATGGTGTCGTTGAGCAGCAGCGCATGCTTGCGGGTGATCAACCAACTGTCGCCATCGGGCTTGAGGCTGTAAGTGGCGCTGCCGTAGAACTGCTCCGACGTCGCCAGCCGATAGAACAACGTATGCCAGTTCAACTTCACCTCCAGCAGCCCGTCCGGTTGCTCGGCAATCCGCACGTTGTTGATCAAATGCAGCGTCCTCGGCATCGGCGTGGCCGACGCGGCCTTGCCCGTGCGCAGGCGAAACACCCGATCCTCCAGCCCCGAGCGGTTGGCGTAGTAGATCAACGACATTTCGCGCTTCGGGTCGCGGGTGTAGACATGTTCCGAATCCCACTGCGGCAGGTGGAATTCACTCTGCGGGTCGAACAACTGCACGTAGGCGTCCCAATCCTGGGCATCGCACAGCTCGGATTTACGGTAAAAAAACTGCTCGATCCGGTACTGCAATTGCGCATTCATCATTCCACCTCCCGCAGTTTCAGGGCTTGCTGGTCGAGTCCGTCCAGCAGGAATTTCTGCCAGTTGCGGTGCTGGTTGACGTACAGCCCTTCGTGGGTGAATTCGGTGCCGGTCATCGCCGGCTGGATGCCGATGGATTCGCTGTTGGGCGTAGGCCCGGTTTCCCAGCGATGGCTGCCGCGGGAGATATCGCTCCAGCGTTCCAGACGGCCCTGGAAGCCGCGCTGGGCTTCGCGGAACTCCACCAGGTCATCCGGCGTGCCCATGCCCGAGACGTTGAAGAAATCCTCGAACTGGCGAATACGGTTTTCACGGTCGGCGTCAGACTCGTTCTTCACCCCCAGGCACTGGCTGATGATTTCGGTCTTGTTCCACGCGATGGGCCGGATGATCCGCAGCTGCGAGCTGATCTGGTCGAGGAAGAACAGGCTCGGGTAGATGTTCAGGTTGCGCAGGCGGTGCATCATCCATTCGGCTTTTTGCTGGCCGTGTTCTTCGATCAGGCGCGGCATGATGGTGGCGTAGCCCGAACGCACGGTGGGGTTGGGCATGTCGCTGAACAACAGGCTGTGGCCATTGTTGAAGGCGAACCAGCCGTCATCGGTGTTCGCGTCGCCGGCGCCGAGTTTGCTGTAGTCCAGTGTCGTGCCCGAGCCGGTGCCGTTTTCCGTATTGACCTGCTGGCGATGCTGCACCGTGGCCACGTAGTTGTAGTGCACGGTGCTGACGTGATAACCGTCCAGGCCGTTCTCGTTTTGCAGTTTCCAGTTACCGTCGTAGGTGTAGGCGGACTTGCCCGGCAGCACTTCCAGCTCACCGGTGGCCGATTGGGCGACCATCATGTCGAAGAACACTTTGGCGTCGCCGAGGAAGTCTTCCAGGCTGTTGGTGCCGTTCACGTCGAGGCTGATGAAGACGAAACCCTTGTAGCTCTCGATCCGCGCTTTTTTCAGGCCGCGAGTGGCCTTGTCGAAGCCTTCCGGGTATTCCCCCGGCGCCTTGACCTTCACCAGCCGGCCATCGCTCTTGTAGCACCAGGCATGGAACGGGCAGGTGAAGGTGGACTGGTTGCCCTTGCCGACTCGGGTCAGGGTGGTGCCCCGGTGCTGGCAGGCGTTGATCAGCGCGTTGAGCTGGCCTTCGCCGTCGCGGGTGATGATCATCGGCTGGCGCCCGGCGCGCATCGTCACGAAGTCGTGCTTGTTGGCCAGTTCGCTCTCGTGACAGGCATAGATCCAGTTTTTTTCGAAGATCAGCTCCATTTCCAGCTCGAACAACTCCGGCTCGGTGAACATGTCCCGGGCGATGCGGAACACCTCATCCACCGGACGGAAGTCCAGGCAGCCTTCGATAAAGCTTTTCCACTGCTCGACGCTTCTTGCACCACTCATGGGAGGCACCTTTTTTGATAATGGCTAAACGGGTAAGCCATTAAGAGGCTGCGGCGGGGCACCGGGCTATCCGGTTAATGGGGGAAGGTGGGCCACTTAGTTGGGCACGAAATACCCACGGCGGTGCAGGGCGGTGGCGGAATGCGCTACTGTCTTGCAAGGCGATTGTCGGAAAAGTCTGCTTGTTATCCACTTAGTCGACGGTTGCTATCCACCCAGTGGCGATCCCGCTGGCGTGGCGCAAAACTTGCTGTCGATCTACCAGGACGCGCCGTCAGAGCGCGCCGGCCACAATTGCCGTGGGTGCCCCGTGATGAGTAGCAATACACGCGATATACGTATCGAGCGCTTCGACCTTGAAGGCGCCTGCAGCTGGATGTCCGGCATTTGCGGGCCGCACCGCCTGCAAACCGCGACGCCGGAGCGCATCCGCTTTCACCACAGCGCCAATGTGTTCAAGTCCCGCGCCACGACGCTGGGGATTATCGAATACGGCACCGATGTCACCATCGACATTGAAGACGCCGAGCACTTCAGCAGCTACAGCCTGACCTTGCCGCTGGTGGGCGAGCAGGAACTGAGCAAGAACGGCGTACGGCTCAGCTCCAACCGTGACCAGGGGGTGATCATTTCGCCCAACGAACATCAGGTGCTGGAGATCTCGGGCGACTGCCGCAAGTTGCAGGTGGTGATCACCCGCGCGGCGATGAGCGAATCCCTGGAAGGCCTGCTGCAGCGGCCGATTGAAGCGCCGCTGCGCTTCGAATCGGCGATGGACGCGGTGGACGGCGCTTCCGCGTCGTGGTGGCGCATGGCGCGGTATTTCATCGCCGAACTGGAGCGCAGCAGCGAGCTGTATGACCAGGTGGCGTTTACCCGGGACCTGGAAAGCTCGCTGATCAAGGGCCTGATCCTGGCCCAGCCGAACAACTATTCCGAAGAGCTGCGGGACGTGCTGGGGGTGAAGCTGCCGCACTATTTGATTCGTGCCCGACAGTACATCCACGACAACGCCCGGGAAGCGGTGCACCTGGAGGATCTGGAGGCGGCGGCGGGCGTGTCGCGCTTCAAGCTGTTCGATGCCTTTCGCAAATACTTCGCCCTGTCGCCCATGGCCTATCTGAAGAAATACCGCCTGGGTGCCGTGCGCCAGCAAATCCTCGAGCATGGCTCCACGCGCACCATCTCCGAAATCGCCCTGGGCTGGGGCTTTACTCATCTGGGGCGATTCTCGGCCGAATACCGCAAGCTGTTCGACGAATCCCCCAGCCAGACCCTGCAACGCAACGACGCCCGGCGTATGCGTGGATGAACACCTTACGCAAAAACAACGGAGATCAACTGTGGGAGCGGGCTTGCTCGCGAATGCGGTGCATCAGCCAACTCATTCGGTGACTGACACTGCGCATTCGCGAGCAAGCCCGCTCCCACATTGGATGTGTGGTGTTCTTTTAAATCAACTCTTCCACCAGTTGCAGGCAATGACTGAGCCCCGGCGACTGTTCATTGATCCGCCGGCTGAGAATGATCGGCGACGTGGCGGTGGCCTCCACCACCGGCGTATAGCCAATGTCTGCGCGGTGCAGCACCTGAACCGAGGCCGGTACCAGGGTCACGCCCATGCCTGCGCCGACCAGACCAATGGCGGTCTGCAATTCGTTGGTCCACTGCGAAACCTTCAGGCTCAAGCCATGGGCATCGAACAGCGCGATCACATGGTCGGCGTAGCTCGGGCGCGGGTTGCCGGGATACAGCACGAAGGGTTCAGCGGCCAATTGCGCCAGGGTGGCCGGGGCGCCCAGCAGGGGATGCCCGGCGGGCAACACCGCCACCAACCGGTCCTCCACCAATACCCGCTGCACAATGGCCGGGTCGTCAATGCGAATCCGCCCGAAGCCTACGTCAATCCGCCCGGCCTTGAGGGCTTCGACCTGTTGCAGCGTGGTCATCTCCGACAGGCCCAACTCCAGCTCCAGGCCATCGTGGCTGCGCAGCCGGCGAATCAACTCCGGCAGCACGCCGTACAGCGTCGACGGCGCAAAACCGATGCCCAGCCAGGTTTTCTGCCCAAGGCCTATGCGCCGGGTGTTGTCACACACCTTGCCCAGTTGCTCCAGCAGCACATTGGCGTGCTCATAGAAAAACCGCCCGGCTTCGGTCAGGCGCAACGGGCGCCCACGCTCCAGCAGGACCACACCCAGTTCGTCCTCCAATTGCTGGATCTGCCGGCTCAACGGCGGCTGGGCAATGTGCAGGCGTTCGGCGGCGCGGGTGAAGTTGAGGGTTTCCCCCAGCACCTGGAAGTAACGCAGATGGCGCAGTTCCATAAAGACTCCATTCATACCTTAAGGGTATTGTTCGAGACTCATTCTATATTGGAAGCCAGCAGAGATCCGGAACAGAATCAGGCCAAATCTATAAAGAACCCAACGGGTATTGCCATGCCGATTTTCGCCATCGAGTCGATCGAGACCATCATCGTCGATCTCCCTACCATCCGCCCGCACAAACTGGCGATGCACACGATGCAGAACCAGACCCTGGTGATCATCCGCGTGCGCTGCGCCGACGGTATCGAAGGCATTGGTGAATCCACCACCATCGGTGGCCTGAGCTACGGCAATGAAAGCCCCGACAGCATCAAGATCAACATCGACCGGCACTTCGCGCCGCTGCTGCTCGGCCAGGACGCGAGCAACATCAATGCCGCCATGTTGCGCCTGGAGCGCAGCATCCGGGGCAACACCTTTGCCAAGTCGGGTATCGAAAGCGCCTTGCTCGACGCCCTCGGCAAACGCCTGAACCTGCCGGTCAGCGAATTGCTCGGCGGCCGCGTGCGGGACGCCTTGCCGGTGGCCTGGACCCTGGCCAGCGGTAACACCGAAAAAGACATCGCCGAGGCCGAGAAGATGCTCGACCTGCGCCGCCACCGCATTTTCAAATTGAAGATCGGCGCCGGTGAAGTCAGCCAGGACCTGGCCCACGTCATCGCGATCAAAAAAGCCCTGGGCGACCGCGCCAGTGTGCGGGTCGACGTCAACCAGGCCTGGGACGAAGCTGTGGCCCTGCGCGCCTGCAAGGTGCTGGGGGACAACGGTATCGACCTGATCGAACAACCGATCTCGCGCAACAACCGCGGCGGCATGGTGCGGCTCAACCTGTCGAGCCCGGCGCCGATCATGGCCGACGAATCCATCGAATGCGTGGAAGATGCCTTCAACCTGGCCCGCGAAGGCGCGGCCTCGGTGTTCGCCCTGAAGATCGCCAAAAATGGCGGGCCGCGTGCGGTATTGCGCACCGCAGCGATTGCCGAAGCGGCGGGTATCGGCCTGTACGGCGGCACCATGCTCGAAGGCGGTATCGGTACCCTGGCTTCGGCCCACGCGTTCCTCACCTTGAACAAACTGGCGTGGGACACCGAGCTGTTCGGCCCGCTGCTGCTCACCGAAGACATCCTCGCCGAGCCGCTGGTGTACCGCGATTTCCACCTGCATGTCTCCACCGCTCCGGGCCTGGGCCTGGCCATCGATGAAGAGCGCCTGGCGTTCTTCCGTCGCGATAACTAACAAGAGGACACCTGCGATGTTGTTCCACGTAAAAATGACCGTGAACCTGCCCGTCGACATGAACCCCGAGCGCGCTGCCAGCCTCAAGGCTGAAGAAAAAGCCTTCTCCCAGCGGCTCCAGGAGCAAGGCAAATGGCGCCACCTGTGGCGCATCGCCGGGCTGTACGCCAACTACAGCGTGTTCGATGTCGACAGCGTGCAGGAACTGCATGACCTGTTGATGCAACTGCCGCTTTATCCTTACATGGCCATCGAAGTGAATGCCCTGTGCCGGCATCCATCGTCGATCCGTGAGGATGATCGCTGAGTCTGTTTTTTCACCTAATAATTACAAGATGAGGATTGCACCATGTCCATCCGACTTTCCCAGACTGCTCACGCCCAACAGTTTCTCGAAGAAGCCAGCGGCAACCTTAACGACGGCGGCAACCCACGGGCCAAGGCGCTGATCTACCGGATCCTGCGGGACACGGTGAACATCATCGAAGACCTGGAAGTGACTCCGGAAGAGTTCTGGAAGGCGGTCAACTACCTCAACGAACTGGGCAAGAACCAGGAAGCCGGCTTGCTCGCGGCAGGGTTGGGCCTGGAGCATTACCTGGACATGCTGATGGACGCGGCGGACGAGGAAGCCGGCAAGTCCGGCGGCACCCCGCGCACCATCGAAGGCCCGCTGTATGTGGCCGGTGCGCCGCTGTCCAAGTTCGAGGCGCGGCTGGACGACGGGCAGGACCCGGGCGTGCCGCTGTTCATGCAGGGCCAGGTGCGCGACACCAATGGCAAGCCGTTGGCGGGGGCGATTGTCGATGTATGGCAGGCCAATACCGGTGGTACGTATTCGTGGTTTGACAGCACGCAGTCGGAGTTCAACCTGCGTCGGCGAATCGAGACCGATGCCCAGGGCAACTACCGTTTTCGCAGCATCGTGCCGTCGGGGTATGGCTGCCCGCCGACCGGCCCGACCCAGCAGTTGCTGGACCAGTTGGGGCGCCATGGCCAGCGGCCGGCGCATATCCACTTCTTCATCTCGGCGCCGGGCCATCGGCACCTGACCACGCAGATCAACCTGTCGGATGACCCGTACCTGCATGATGATTTTGCCTATGCGACGCGGGATGAGTTGATCGCCGAAATTCGCTTCAGCGAGGACGCAAACCTGGCGAAGGAATTTGGTGTGGAAGGGCAGTTTGCGCAGATTGATTTTGACTTCGAGTTGCAGCCTGCGGCGGCGCCGGTAGAACAAAAGCGCATGCAGCGAGTGCGCGCCCTCGAAGACTGAACGCGGTAAAAAAATGTGGGAGCGGGCTTGCTCGCGAATGCGGTGGATCAGTCAATATTTCCGGTGACTGACACTCCGCCTTCGCGAGCAAGCCCGCTCCCACATTGGCTCTGTATCGTTTGGCCTACTTGCGAACAACCAGATCGAGCAGATCATCCCGATCCTTGATCTTCTGCAGCACGATCTCCGAGCGAATATCCATCACCCCCGCCGTGCGGTTCAGGTGGTTCACAATGAAATCCGAAAAATGCTTGAGGTTGCGCGCCTGCACCCGCAGCACATAATTGCTCGCCCCGGTAATCACGTACGCACTGGCCACCTCCGGCCACCCCTGTACCTTCTTGATAAACGTCTCGTGCCAATCCTCCACATCCTGGCGTAACGACAGGTGGACGATGGCCTCCAGCTCGATCCCCAGCTGCTCGGCGTTCAACACCGCCCGATAACCACTGATGATTCCCTCGCTTTCCAGCAGGCGCAAACGCCGCAGGCAGGCCGACGGCGACAGGGCGACTTTCTCCGCCAGTTCCTGGTTACTGATACGGCCATCCTGTTGCAGGAAATGCAGAAGGCGCAGGTCGGTGGCGTCGAGAATCATGGTTAGAATAAATCCGCGTGTTTGGGGGTTAAATTCGAATTTCCTACAGCTTAATTAGCCTGTTGCCCACCACTTTGCACGAAAATTCTCTAAAACTTCGTTCATTATTTGGCTCATTGTTACTACAACAACAGGACTGACCATGACCACCCGCACCCATTGCCTGACCCTCGACGCCCAGGATCCGCTGGCGCCATTGCGCAACCAATTCGCCTTGCCGGCCGGGGTCATCTACCTAGACGGCAACTCCCTCGGTGCGCGCCCGGTAGCGGCACTGGAACGGGCGCAAGCGGTGATCGCCGAGGAGTGGGGCAATGGGCTGATTCGCAGTTGGAACAGTGCCGGCTGGGCCGGCCTGTCCCAGCGCCTGGGCAATCGCCTGGCACCGCTGATCGGTGCCCGCGACGGTGAAGTGGTGATCACCGATACCACCTCCATCAACCTGTTCAAAGTGCTCAGCGCCGCGCTGACCGTGCAACGCGAACGCGCGCCAAGCCGCAAGGTGATCGTCAGCGAAGCGAGCAATTTCCCCACCGACCTGTACATCGCCGAAGGCCTCACCGAACTGCTGCAACAGGGCTACTCCCTGCGCCTGGTCAACAGCCCGGACGAACTGCCGAAAGCCATCGACCAGGACACGGCCGTGGTGATGCTCACCCACGTCAACTACAAGACCGGCTACATGTACGACATGCAGGCCCAGACTGCCTTGAGCCATGAATGTGGCGCGCTGGCGATCTGGGACCTGGCGCATTCGGCGGGCGCGGTGCCGATCGACCTGCATCAGGCCGGTGCCGATTATGCGATTGGTTGCACTTACAAATACCTCAACGGCGGGCCCGGCTCCCAGGCGTTTGTGTGGGTCAACCCGGCGCTGGTGGATGTGGTTACGCAGCCGCTGTCGGGCTGGTTCGGGCATACCCGACAGTTCGCCATGGAATCGCGTTATGCCCCGAGCCAGGGCATCGCCCGCTACCTGTGCGGCACCCAGCCGATTACCTCGCTGGCGATGGTGGAGTGTGGCCTGGATATTTTCGCCCAGACCGATATGGCCAGCTTGCGCTCTAAATCCCTGGCGTTGACCGACCTGTTTATCGAGTTGGTGGAAAGCCGTTGCGCCGCCCACGACCTGACCCTGATCACCCCGCGTGAGCATGCCCGACGGGGTAGCCACGTCAGCTTCGAACACCCGGAAGGCTACGCGGTTATCCAGGCCTTGATCGCTCGCGGCGTGATTGGTGATTATCGCGAGCCGCGCATCATGCGGTTCGGGTTTACCCCGCTGTACACCAGCTTTGCTGAAGTGTGGGATGCGGTGGAAATCCTGGGTGAGATTCTCGATCAGAGAACCTGGGACCAGCCGCAATTCAAGGTTCGCCACAGCGTCACCTGAGTAAACGCAGAGCAAAACTGTGGGAGCGGGCTTGCTCGCGAATGCGGTCCATCAGTCCCTGATGTATTGACTGGCACACCGCATTCGCGAGCAAGCCCGCTCCCACAGGGGACAGTGTTTCAACCAGAAAGCAGCGCAATCACAATAATAAAGGGGCACGCCACGTGACCACGCCAGACCAAGGCTTTGCCGAAATCACCAATCGCGAACTGGGCCTCAGGCGCCAGCTCACTTCCGGCCAGATGAGCATGATCGCCATCGGTGGCGCCATCGGCACCGGGCTGTTCATGGGCAGCGCCTACGCCATCGGCTATGCCGGGCCCAGCGTGCTGGTGAGCTATGCCATCGGTGCGCTGATCACTTTACTGTTGATGGGCTGCCTGGCGGAGATGACCGTGGCGCATTCCACCTCGGGCTCGTTCGGCGCGTATGCGGAGTTTTACGTCAGCCCGCTGGCCGGTTTCCTGGTGCGCTATGCGTACTGGGCGGCGATTGTGCTGGCGGTGGGCGCGGAGGTCACGGCGGTGGCGATGTACATGAAGTACTGGTTTGCCAACGTGCCGGAATGGGTGTGGATCGTCTCGTTTTCCAGCGTGCTGATCGTACTCAACGCCATCAGCGTCAAGACCTTCGGCAACTTCGAGTACTGGTTCTCCACGATCAAGATCAGCGCCATCGTTGGCTTCATCATCCTCGCGGTGTACGTGGTGTTCGGCTCCGGCAATCCGGATTACGGCGTGCAGAACTACGCGGCCCACGGCGGCTTTTTCCCGAACGGGTTGAGCGGCATGTGGATCGCGGTGATCGTCTCGATCTTCAGTTACCTGAGCGTGGAAATGATCGCGGTGGCCGCCGGTGAAGCGGCCGACCCGGAGCAGGCGGTGAAAAAAGCCTTCCGCGCGACCATCGTGCGCCTGGTGGTGTTCTACCTGCTGACCCTGGCGCTGATGTTGGCCATCGTGCCGTGGAACCAGGCTGGCCACGCCCAGAGCCCGTTCGTCACGGTGATGCAGACCATCGGCATTCCCGGCGCCACCGGGGTGATGAACTTCGTGATCCTGATCGCTGCGCTGTCGGCGATGAACAGCCAGCTCTACATCACCACCCGCATGATGTTCAGCCTGTCCCGCGCCGGTTTTGCGCCCAAGTCCATGGGCGCCTTGAGCAAGAGCGGGATCCCGTTGAACGCCTTGTTGCTGTCCAGCTCGGGCATTGCCCTGGCGACCCTGCTGAACGTGGTGTACCCGGAAAGCTCGTTCACCCTGATGATGGCGATCTCGATGTTTGGCGCGATCTTCACCTGGTTCATGATCTTCCTCACGCACCTGTTTTTCCGCCGCTACCGCAAGCGTCACGGCGGGGCGAAGCTGTCGTTCCAGCTGGCGCTGTTTCCCTACAGCACGCTGCTGGGCCTGGTGCTGATGGGCGCGGTGATGATCACCACGTTCTTCACCGATGCGTTCAAGATGACGCTGGTGTTCGGGGTGCCGTTCCTGCTGATTCTGTCGCTGGTGTACTACGTATTCTTCCGCAAGGGTCGCCAAAACCTTGTAGGAGCGAGCTTGCTCGCGAAAAACCCGAGGGCGCCGGGTTAAATCAGAAAGCCCGCGTTATCGTTGACGTGCTTCGCGAGCAAGCTCGCTCCTACAGGGGGAGAGGGCGTTTAGCAGTTGGGCGGCGTAACCGGGCAATTGCTCGAACTCGCGGGCGCATAACAGCAGTTTGCGACAGGCCCAATCCTCGCTCAGGGGTTGGGCCTTGAAGCGCCGCTCCAACGGCCAGCGCTCCAGCGCCGCCAGGGGCACGATCCCCAGCCCGGCGCCCCGGGCAACCATGCGAATCAGCCCGTCAAACCCATCTGCGCGGATGCGTGTCTGCAAGCGAAAGCCTGCGTGCAATGCCTGTTCCTCCAGGTACACCGCCAGCGCGCTGTCGGCGGCCAGGCCCACATAGTCGTGCTGCAAGCTGTCGATAAAACTCACGGTGCGCCCGGCCAGCGGGTGATCCAGCGGCATGATCAGCACCAGCGGGTCGTCGCGAAAGGGCAGGGTTTGCAGGCCGTGGGTATCTACTGCGTCGGAAATAATCCCCAGGTCTGCCGCGCCCTGGCGCAAGGCGTGGGTGATGCGCAGGCTTGGCAGTTCCTGCAGGTCGATGTCGAGGTTGGGGTGCTCGTGCAGAAAGTCCGCCAACAGCTCCGGCAGGTATTCGCTCAGGGCGGTGGTGTTGCACAGCAGGCGCACCTGGCCCTTGACGCCGTTGGCGTATTCCGCGAGGTCTTGCTGCAGGTGATCGGCTTGCTGCAACAGCAGGCGGGCGTGACGGGCGAGGGCTTTGCCCGCAGCAGTCGGGGTGACGCCACGGCGACCACGTTCAAGAAACTCGATGCCCAGCGAGGCTTCCATCGCCCGGATCCGCGCACTGGCCGCCGCCAGGGACAAATGGCTGCGGCTGGCGCCGGCGGTGATATTGCCGGTGTCGAGGATGTGCAGGTACAGGCGCAGGTCGATCAGGTCAAAGTGCATGTGCTGGGGATCTCAGTGTCTGTACGGGCCTCTTCGCGAGCAAGCCCGCTCCCACATTTAGATCTGTGAACCCTTTCAAAATGTGGGAGCGGGCTTGCTCGCGAAGAGGCCATCTGCCTCATGCAAAACAAGAGGCTGCCTCAGTATATGGCGAATTTTCAGACATCACCCAAACCTGCAAAATCGGCCCATGAATACTTTCCTCGCGTTCTACCAAAACCTCGGCCCGGCCCTGACATTGCTGGTGGTCGGCACCTTCCTGCTGGCCGGTACGGTCAAGGGCGTCATCGGCCTGGGCCTGCCCACCGTCGCCATGGGCATGCTCGGCCTGGCTATGTTGCCGGCGCAGGCTGCGGCGTTGCTGATCATCCCGTCCACCGTCACCAACCTCTGGCAACTGGCCTTCGGCGGTCACCTGAGCGCGTTGATCAAACGCCTGTGGCCGATGCTCCTGCTGATTTTCCTCGGCACCGGGCTGGGCTCGTTGTGGCTGGGCATGGATGGCGGGCATTGGGTGGTGCGGGCGTTGGGCGGCGCGCTGCTGGTGTATGCCTTGAGCGGGCTGTTGCTGCCGACGTTCAAGGTAAGCCCGGCCACCGAGCGTTGGCTGGGCCCGCTGTGCGGCGTGCTGACCGGGGTGATCACCTCGGCCACCGGGGTGTTCGTGATACCGGCGGTGCCGTATCTGCAAGCGTTGGGCTTGAACCGCGATCAGCTGGTGCAGGCGTTGGGGCTGTCGTTCACCGTGTCGACCCTGGCGCTGGCAGCCGGGCTGTTCTGGCGTGGCAGCCTGGGCGGCGGCGAATTGAACGCCTCGTTGCTGGCGCTGGTTCCCGCGCTGCTCGGGATGTGGCTGGGCCAGGCCCTGCGCCAGCGCATCAGTGCCGTGCTGTTCAAGCGGGTGTTCTTTATCGGCATGGCCGCGCTGGGGGGTCATCTGCTGATCAGTGGTTAACAATATGCCGTTGATTCGTGCGCCTTGGTCAAATGTATTTTGCCGCCGGGACGCTTATTCCAAAGCACCGACCCCGTTACCCTGCCTTCAGACATTTTTAATCTTTAGGCACCCCCTATGAAAAAAGTACTCCTGCTCAACGGCGGTAAGAAATTCGCCCATTCCGACGGTCGCTACAACAGCACCCTGCATGAAGCCGCCCTGGCGGTACTGGACCGTGGCGGCATTGACGTCAAGGAAACCCACATCGACGCCGGCTACGACGTGGCCGAAGAAGTCGCCAAATTCCTCTGGGCCGATGTGATCATCTACCAGATGCCCGGCTGGTGGATGGGCGCTCCGTGGATCGTCAAGAAGTACATCGATGAAGTCTTCACCGAAGGCCATGGCAGCCTGTACGCCAGCGACGGCCGCACCCGCTCCGACTCGTCGCAGAAATACGGCAGCGGTGGCCTGATCCAGGGCAAGCAATACATGCTGTCCCTGACCTGGAACGCTCCCCAGCAAGCGTTCGACGACCCCACCGACTTTTTCGAAGCCAAGGGCGTGGACGCGGTGTATTTCCCGTTCCACAAGGCCAACGAGTTCCTCGGCATGACCGGCCTGCCGACCTTCCTTTGCGTGGACGTGATGAAACGCCCGGCCATCGAAGCCGACGTGGCGCGTTATGAACAGCATCTGGCACAGGTGTTTAACCTGAGTCTGTAATGCGGCTAGTATCCGTGCAGCCGCTATAAAGAGGATTCACGTTGAAAGCCCGATCCGATGAGCTACAGATCTTCGTCTGCGTGATTGAATGCGGGTCGATTTCCGCCGCAGCCGAACAGGTCGGGCAGACGCCGTCGGCGGTCAGCCGCACTTTGTCGCGCCTGGAAGCCAAGCTCGACACCACCCTGATCAATCGCACCACCCGGCGCATGGACCTGACCGAAGAGGGCAAGTATTTCTTCGAGCGGGCCAAGGTGATCCTCGAGCAGATGGACGACCTGGAAGAACGCCTGTCGTCGCGCCAGCAAACCCCGTCGGGGCGCCTGCGGATCAACGCGGCGTCGCCGTTCATGCTGCATGCGATCGTGCCGTACATCGCCGAGTTTCGTGGCCTGTACCCGGATATCCAGCTGGAACTGAACAGCAACGACCTGATCATCGACCTGCTGGAACAGAGCACCGACATCGCGATCCGTATCGGTGCCCTGGCCGACTCGACGTTGCACGCCCGCTCACTGGGGTGCAGCCCGCTGCATATCCTCGCCAGCCCGGCGTACCTGGAACAGCACGGCACGCCCACCACCGTTGCCGAACTGGCCGAACACACGTTGCTCGGCTTCACCCAGACCGAAACCCTCAACCACTGGCCGTTGCGCCATGTGCACGGCGATCGCTGGCAAATCCAGCCCGGTGTCGCCGCTTCCAGCGGTGAAACCTTGCGCCAGCTGGCGCTGGAAGGGCAGGGCATCACCTGTCTATCGGACTTCATGACCGCCCAGGACATCAAGACCGGGCGCCTGATACCGGTGCTGGCCGAGTTCAACAGCGGCTATCGTCAACCGATCAACGCGGTGTACTACCGCAACTCGCAATTGGCCTTGCGCATCCAGTGCTTCCTGGACTTTATCCAGGGCAAGCTGGCCAGCTACGCCAGCTGATTCGTGACCTCTGCGCAAGATTGAATTGGGCAATACGGACTTATTCGGAATGGATAGGTCCGCAATACTGAGTCCATCAATTACTCACGCAGGGAGACACCTCCATGAACGTATTCATCACCGGCGCTGCCGGTTTTATCGGCGGTTCCATCGCCACTGGCCTGGTCAAGGCCGGCCATAACGTCACCGGCCTGGTGCGCAGCACCGAACAGGCTGCGGAAATGACTGCACTGGGTATCACGCCGGTGATCGGTACGCTGGATGACAGCGCGCTGTTGACCGAGCAGGCGAAGAAAGCTGACGCGGTGATCAACGCCGCCAGCAGCGACCATCGCGGCGCCGTGGAAACCTTGCTGGCCGCGCTGCGCGGTTCCAACAAAACCTTCCTGCACACCAGCGGTTCGAGCATCGTCGGCGATGCGTCGGGCGGTAAGTCCAGCGATGTCATCTACTTTGAAGACAACCTGCCGGCGCCGACTGTCGACAAGGCTGCTCGCGTGGCCATCGACAACCTGATCCTGGCTGCAGCCAAAGATGGCGTGAACTCGGCAGTGATCTGCAACACCCTGATCTACGGTCACAGCCTGGGCGTCAAGCGCGACAGCGTGCAATTGCCACGCTTGCTCAAGCAGGCACGCAAAAGCGGTGTAGTGCGGCATGTGGGCACCGGGCAGAACATCTGGTCCAACGTGCACATTGAAGACGTGGTTGCGTTGTACCTGCTGGCGCTGGAAAAGAATGTGCCGGGCACTTTCTACTTTGTGGAGAGTGGCGAAGCGGCGTTTGTCGACATGACCACCGCGATTGCCGAAGCGCTGAAGCTGGGTAAACCACAGGATTGGCCATTGGCGGATGCCGAGGCCGAGTGGGGTTATGAAATGGCCAACTATGGCCTGGGCTCCAACAGCCGGGTTCGCGGCAAGCATGCGCGGGAATTGCTGGGATGGGCGCCGAAGCGGACTTCTGTAGTTGAGTGGATTCGCAACGAGATGGTTTGATGTTCGCTTGAGACCGAGGCTAGCCCTTTCGCGAGCAAGCCCGCTCCCACATTTGACCGAGTTCCAACTTTGGAATGCGGTCAAATG
>NZ_JBYSWF010000072.1:0-33602 GCF_058780865.1 Pseudomonas sp. GP01-A4 | reverse complement strand
GCCGAGTGGTGGGGCAAGAGCGTTTTGCTTACTTTTGCGCTGTTCAAAAGTGAGCCGCTGTAAGAGCGGAACCAATCGAAGCCGTAACCGAAGGAATGGATATGTACTCAACCAAACGAAGCGCAAAAGCATGAGCCTCCTGCCCTACGCCTGGGCCAAATCCCAACGCATCCTCCTTCACCCGGGAACCCAGGGCCCGACGCTGACCATCTGCCCCTCGACCCCCGGCTGGTCCATCAGCGAAGTCCACCGCCAGTTCGGCCAAACCCACCTCATCCAGGTGCGCGACGACGAACTGGACGGCCTCCTGGCTACTGCCTACGCCGACACCGGCAGCGCCGCCGCCGTCGTGGGCGCCGCCGAAAACGAAGTCGACCTCGACCGCCTCATGCAAGACATCCCCGAAATCACCGACCTGCTCGACACCCAGGACGGCGCCCCGGTGATCCGCATGATCAACGCCTTGCTCACCCAGGCCGCCCGCGACGAAGCCAGCGACATCCACATCGAACCCTACGAAACCCACTCCGTGGTGCGCTACCGCGTCGACGGCACCCTGCGTGACGTGGTGTCCCCGCGCAAGGCCCTGCACGGCGCCCTGGTCTCACGCATCAAGATCATGGCCCAACTCGATATCGCCGAAAAACGCCTGCCCCAGGACGGCCGCATTGCCCTGCGCGTGGCCGGTCGCCCCATTGATATCCGCGTCTCCACCGTGCCCACCGGCCATGGCGAGCGCGTAGTGATGCGCCTGCTGGACAAACAAGCCGGCCGCCTGCAACTGGAAACCCTCGGCATGGACCCCGCCGTCCTGGCCAAACTCGACACCCTGATCCGCCAACCCCACGGCATCGTGCTGGTCACCGGCCCCACCGGCAGCGGCAAGACCACCAGCCTCTACGCCGCCCTGGCCCGGCTGGATGCGAGCACCAGCAATATCCTGACCGTCGAAGACCCGGTGGAATACGACCTGCCGGGCATCAGCCAGATCCAGGTCAACGCCAAGATCGACATGACCTTCGCCCTGGCCCTGCGGGCAATCCTGCGCCAGGACCCGGACATCATCATGATCGGCGAAATCCGCGACCTGGAGACCGCACAAATTGCCGTCCAGGCCTCGCTCACGGGCCATCTGGTGCTCGCCACCCTGCACACCAACGACGCCGTCTCGGCGGTTAACCGCTTGATCGACATGGGCGTCGAACCGTTCCTGCTGGCCTCGTCACTGCTCGGCGTATTGGCCCAGCGCCTGGTGCGCCGGCTGTGCCCGTACTGCAAGCAGGAAGACCCGGCCGCGCCCGGCACCTGGCGGCCTGTCGGGTGCGCGCAGTGCAACCAGATCGGTTACAGCGGGCGTACCGGTATCCATGAATTGTTCTGCATCGACGACGAGCTGCGCGGGCTGATCCACCAGGGCGCCGGCGAGCAGGCCTTGAAGGCCGCCGCACGCCGCGCCGGCATGTTCAGCATGCGTGAGGATGGCGAACGCTGGGTACGCAGCGGCGCCACCGCCCCCGAAGAAATCCTGCGCGTAACACGGGACGCCTGATGAACCGATACCGCTACGAAGCCGCCGACGCCAGCGGCAAGCTGGAGTCCGGGCACCTTGAGGCAGACAGCCAGAGCGGCGCGTTTGCCCACCTGCGCAGCCGTGGCCTGACGGCCTTGCGGGTGCAGGTCGAGAACAACAACGAGCGTGCCGGCGGTGGCGGCCGGTTCAGCGCCAAACTCTCGGACAATGACCTGGCCTGGGCCACGCGCCAGTTGGCGAGCCTGCTCGGTGCGAGCCTGCCACTGGAGGCCGCGTTGAGCGCCACGGTGGAGCAAGCCGAGAAAAAACACATTGCCCAGACCTTGAGCGCGGTGCGCGCCGATGTGCGCAGCGGCATGCGCCTGGCCGATGCGTTGGCCGCCCGGCCCCGGGACTTTCCGTCGATCTATCGGGCGCTGATCGCGGCGGGGGAGGAGTCCGGCGACCTGGCCCAGGTCATGGAGCGCCTCGCCGACTATATCGAGGAACGCAATAACCTGCGGGGCAAGATCCTCACGGCGTTTATCTACCCGGGCGTGGTGGGGCTGGTGTCCATCGGCATTGTGATTTTCCTGCTCAGCTACGTGGTGCCGCAGGTGGTCAGTGCGTTTTCCCAGGCTCGCCAGGACCTGCCGGGGCTGACGTTGGCGATGCTCAATGCGAGTGACTTTATCCGCGCCTGGGGCTGGCTGTGTTTTGCCGGGATCGTGGGTGGTTTCTGGAGCTGGCGCCTGTACCTGCGCAACCCCGTGGCGCGGTTGAGCTGGCACAGCCGGGTGTTGCGCCTGCCGTTTATCGGGCGTTTTGTACTGGGCCTCAACACCGCGCGGTTTGCCTCGACCCTGGCGATTCTCGGCGGGGCGGGCGTGCCGTTGTTGCGCGCCCTGGAAGCGGCGCGCCAGACCTTGTCCAACGACCGCTTGAGCCAGTGTGTCAGCGACGCGACGGCCAAGGTGCGCGAGGGCGTCAACCTGGCTCCTGCGCTGGCGGTGGAAAAGGTCTTTCCGCCCGTGCTGATCCACCTGATCGCCAGCGGCGAAAAAACCGGCTCGCTGCCGCCAATGCTCGAGCGCGCGGCGCAAACCCTGTCGCGGGATATCGAGCGTCGGGCGATGGGCATGACGGCGTTGCTTGAGCCACTGATGATCGTGGTGATGGGCGCCGTGGTGTTGGTCATCGTCATGGCCGTGCTGCTGCCGATCATCGAAATCAATCAACTGGTGACCTGACTGCTGACGAAACACGATCAAAAATGTGGGAGCGGGCTTGCTCGCGAAAGCGGTGTGTCAGTCAACACATGTCGCGCCTGATCCACCGCTTTCGCGAGCAAGCCCGCTCCCACATTTGAACTGCGTTTCTTCAAGACTATTTTCGCGCGCCCGACACGCGGGTCCCAACCTCGGGTTCCTCATTCTGTCATCTGCCCAACCCCACCACACGGCCCGTAACGCCTCCAGCCCGGTCCTCGAAATCCGCGCTGAAACCTCGCTGTCACCTCACCCCCAAACCGCTCAAAAGTGTGACCAAAACACCCGAGAATCTTTTTAAAAATCAAGCCGTTCCTCCCGAGGTTTTTTCCTTTAGCTGTCATCGGATGCTGCGAAATTTCATACCCATGGCCTCACCCCTGGGTACCCCCCGGAACACAGCCCGGGACCGAAGCCATAGCGTCATCTACCCCAACGTACAAACACGACGAAAGGAGCTTCTTCATGTTTAAGCGCAACGTTCTCGCGGTATCCATGACCCTCGCTGCACTGTGCTCGGCCCAGGCTGCCATGGCAGACATCAACGGCGGCGGCGCCACCCTGCCACAACCGCTGTACCAGACCTCCGGCGTATTGACCGCCGGTTTCGCCCCGTACATCGGCGTGGGCAGCGGCAAGGGCAAACTGGCGTTCCTGAACAACGACTACAGCCAGTTCGGCACCGGCACCAAGAACGTTCACTGGGCGGGCAGCGACTCGAAGCTGACCTCGACTGAACTGTCCACCTACGCCTCCACCAAACAAGCGACCTGGGGCAAGCTGATTCAAGTGCCTTCGGTCGCCACTTCGGTTGCCATTCCATTCAACAAGGCCGGTACCAACGCAGTTGACCTGAGCGTTGATCAACTGTGCGGCGTGTTCTCGGGCCGCATCACCACCTGGAACCAACTCCCGGCTACCGGTCGCACCGGTAACATCGTGGTGGTTTACCGTAACGAAGCCAGTGGCACCACCGAGCTGTTCACCCGTTTCCTGGCGGCCAAGTGCGTCAATGAGTCCAAGAAATTTGTGGTCACCACCAACTTCGCGGACAGCTTCGGCGTGCCACCAGGCGCCGTGCCTGCCGTGACCAGCCAAGGCGTGATGACCGCGCTGAACGCCGGTGATGGTCGCATCACCTACATGAGCCCGGACTATGCCGCGCCTACCTTGGCTGGCCTGGATGACGCCACCAAAGTGGCCAAGGTCGCCGGTGTTTCTCCAGCCCCTGATAACGTTTCCGCCGCCATCGCTGCTGTGCCCGTACCGGCTGCTGCCAACGTCGCCAACCAGAACGCCTGGGTACCGGTGTTTGCTGCCGCCGCCGATGCCAACGACCCAAGCGTCGTGCCTTACCCAAGCAGCGGTTATCCGATCCTGGGCTTCACCAACCTGATCTTCAGCCAGTGCTACGCCGACGCCACCCAGACCTCGCAAGTGCGTGCATTCTTCACCCGTCACTTCGGTGCCAGCGCCTTGAACAGCAACGACAACGCGATCAAGGCCAACCGCTTCGTGCCACTGCCAGCTGCCTGGAAAGCCGCGATCACCAGCAACTTCGTTACCGCAACCAGCGCGCTGAGCATCGGCAAGTCTGATGTCTGCAACGCCATCGGTCGTCCGCTGTAACCCACGCTTTTACCGACCGGCAACACCCGATCAGCAACGGCCTGTGCCGTTGCTGATTTTTGCGTTTGCGGCTCGGCTATCAGCCTTACATGAACTTTCCATGACAGAAGTTCAGTCCCGCCCCTCGCCAACCGCCTAACTCCCATACGTGACGCACGTCGCCAGTTCCCCATGGGCAATAACAAAGAAGGAAGCTTCCTGATGGTCCGCTGCAAACCACCGGTCAACCTGAATGCCCAAGGCCCTGGCGGCCAGACGATCCTGCGCCTCAAACCCCTGGCCCAGGCGATTGCCTTGTTCATGGTGGCAGGCAGCGCCCACGCGGCGACAGCGTTCAGCTCCGGCTGGTTTGCCGACAAGGGTGCCTCCCAGGCGGCGACAGCGGCCCGCCTCAACGGGGCGCAGGTGCCGGGGATTCCGTCGTTGAATCAGCAGGCGCGGGCGAACCAGCAGTTGTCACGTTCCATCAGCACGCTCAACAACAGTGTCGCGGCGATTGCGGCCCAGCAGGCCGCCCAGGCCGCTGGCCGGCAAGCGGCGCTCGGCCAGGTCTCGACGATTCCCGACGGCCTCGGCAAGGGCGGCTTGCAGGTGGACAACAGCCTGACCCAGGGCTGGACCAACGCCAAGGGCCCGACCCAGAGCCAGTCCGGTGGCAAGACCACGGTGACCATCGAGCAGACCGCCGACAAGGCGATCCTCAACTGGGAAACCTTCAACGTCGGACGCAACACCACGGTCGATTTCCAGCAGCAATCGAATTGGGCCGTGCTCAACCGTGTCAACGACCCCAACGCGCGCCCCAGCGAAATCCAGGGCCAGATCAACGCCCCTGGCACAGTGATGATCATGAACCGCAACGGGGTGATCTTCAGCGGCAGCAGCCAGGTCAATGTGCGCAACCTGGTGGCGGCCGCCGCCACCATCACCGATGACCAATTCACCCAACGCGGGATCTATGTGGATGCCAACGGCACCCAGCCGACTTTCACCGACGCGGCGGGCAAGGTCGAGGTGCAGCGCGGCGCGTTGATCCAGACTCACAACCCGGCCACCTCTACCGACGCCGGTGGCTACGCCTTGCTGCTCGGCTCGGAGGTCGAGAACGCCGGCAGCATCATCACCGCCAGGGGCCAGGCCACCCTGGCCGCCGGCGACAGTTTTTATATCCGCAAGGGCGTCGGCACCACCGGCAACGACCGCTCCACCACCCGTGGCAATGAAGTGGCCACCAGCCTCAAGGCCGGCAGCACGTCGGGCAAGGTCAGCAACAGCGGCCTGATCATGGCGTCGACCGGCGACATCACCCTCACCGGGCACCAGGTGCAGCAGAACGGCGTGGCCCTGGCCAGCACCTCGGTGGATACCCGCGGCACGATTCACTTGCTCAACGCCGCCAGCGACACCAGCGCCAGCGTGACCCTGGGCGAGGGCAGCACCACGGCGATCCTGCTGGACGCCAGCGGCAGCACCGCCCTCAATAGCCAGAAGGACAACGGCCTGATCAAGCTCGACGGCTTGCCTGCCAACCTGATCACCGGCCAGTTCAACAACCTCAGCGCGGTGGCCGACCGCACTGACCAGTCGCGGATCGAGATCGTCAGCGGCGGCACTGTGGATTTGCGCAAAGGCTCGATCACCCTGGCCACCGGCGGCCAGGTGGCGGTCAGTGCCGGCCAGCGCAGCCTGGTGCGTGACGGCGCGATGATCGACGTGTCCGGCGCGATTGGCGTCAAGGTGGCGATGGAAGCCAACAACATCAAGATCAACGTGCAGGGCAACGAACAGCGCGACGCGCCCGCCAACCGTGACGGCGGGCAATTGATCAACAATGACGTGTGGGTCGACCTGCGGGACCTGGTGTTCGTCCCGGCCGGCACCAACGGCTATGCGACGGACCGCTGGTACACCGCCGGCGGGCTGCTGGAAGTCGGCGGTTACCTGGGCACCCAGGGCCACTCGGTCGGCGAGTGGATGGCCCAGGGCGGCACTGTGACGTTCACCGGCAAGGACGTGGTGACCCAGCAGGGTGCCCAGGTCAATCTGTCGGGCGGCACCGTCGATGTGCAGGCCGGCTACATCCGCCAGACCTGGCTCAAGGGGCCTGACGGCCAGCTCTATGAGCTGTCGAAAGCCCCCGGGGACATTCTCTACGCGGGGATCTACAAGGGCTTTGAAGACACCAGCGTCCGCTGGGGCCGCAGCGATTTCTACTACAACCCGCTGGTGGCCCAGCAAAGCCGCTACGAGGCGGGCTACACCGTGGGCCGCGACGCGGGCAAGCTGGTGGTGGGCACCACCAACGCGGTGCTGGAAGGCCAGTTGATCAGCGATGTATTCCAGGGCGATCGCCAGACCCAGGCACCGAATATCAACCTTGATGGTTATCAGCAGTCACAGCAGGCCATGGCCCAGCGGGCGCAGTTGATCATTGGCCAGTACACGCCGGTGTACAACAAGGCCACCGGCACCTTGCGCTACGCCTTGACCCCGACCATCGACCAGGTGCTGATCGAGAGCAGCACGCAAAAAATCGCCGACGGCCTGGACCTGGCCACTGCGCTGCCGACCGAACGCCAGGGCAAACTGGTGCTCGACAGTGACCAGCTCAATGGCTACCGGTTGGGCGCGATCAAGGTCGGCGCAAAGCAGCAGATTGACATCAATGGCGCACTCAAGGTGGCTGACGGCGGCGACATCACCCTGTTCGGCCCCGTGGTTTCAGTCAATGCCAACCTCACGGCCCACGGCGGCAGCATCAACGCGGGCAACCTGCTGAACCAGGTCGACCTCAATCGCTCCAATGTCGTTGGCGATGTGATTCTGCCGGGTATCGGCCGGCTCGATGTGGCCGCCGGAGTCAAGCTGGACAGTTCCGGGCGCTGGAATAATCTGGCGCTGGACCCTTCGGCCACTGACGGGGTGGCGTATATCAACGGTGGCAAGGTGTCGTTGCGCAGCTCCGGCGACGTGAACCTCGCGGCGGGCAGCCTGGTGGAAACGTCGTCCGGGGCGACCATCGGCCTGGATGGCAAAGTCCGGGGCGGCAAGGGCGGCGACGTGACCGTGGGCGCACTGGGGGCTTTGGGCCTGGGCGCCGAGATTCGCGGCTATGGCGTCAGCGCAGGCGGCACCCTGACCTTGCAGGCCAACAAGGTGCAGATCGGCCAGAGCCCGCAGGCGCCGGATGCCAAGACCTTGCAGTTGGCCGGGGATTTTTTCAACAAGGGTTTTTCGGCCTATGACATTACCGGCAACGAAGGATTGCTGGTCGCCGATGGTACTCAGGTGGATGTGAACGTGCCGGCCTATCGGCTCTCGGAGCAGGCCGCCACGACGCCGGGCGGCGGCGACGCGGCCAGCGTCATGGAACGCTGGACCCCGCCGCTTTACCAGGAAGACGCCAGCAAGGGCGTACTCAACCAACGCCGTGGCGCCAGCCTGACCCTTTCCGCCGGCCACCTGGAGTCGCCTGCCGAGCAACTGCCGACAACCGCGCTGGTGGTCGGCAAGGGCGCGGTGATCAGCGTCGACCCGGGCCAGTCGATCAACCTTCGCAGCATCGGCCAACTGACGGTCGACGGCACGCTCAATGCCTGGGGTGGCAGCGTCAACCTGAACGGCCTGACCACGCGCGCGTTCGAGCCGGCCAACGCGGTTGGCCACGGCCGCTCCATCTGGCTGGGTGAAAACGCACTGATCGATGTCGCCGCCCGGGCCGCGACCGCCGTGGACAATCGTGGAAGCCAATACGGGTTGGTCCGTGACGGCGGCAAGATCAGCATCGGTGGCGAGATCAACCTGAGCACCGGCACGGTCACTGCCAGCGACCTGTTTGTGGTGGTACGCGAGGGCGCCCGGCTGGACGCGTCGGGCACACAAGCGGTGTTGGATGTGCCGGGGCAGGGCGCAACCCGGGTGGCCAGCAATGGCGGCAGCATCAGCCTGGCGTCCAACAATGGCTTGTACCTGGACGGCAGTCTGGTAGCCCGGGCCGGCGCTGCCGGCGCAGCGGGCGGCAGCCTGAACGTAGCGCTGGACAGCCCGTATTACACCAAGAGCAGTGTCACGGATCGCGTGCTGAAGGTGCGTGAATTGGTGCTCGGCCAGACCCATCAGGCCCACCCGCTCGCCGGCACCGCCGCCGACGCGGCCGACAGCCTGGAATACGGCCACGCTCGCCTGGGCGTCGACCAGGTCAGTGCGGGCGGCTTCGACAACCTGGCATTGATGAGCAACGGCCTGTTGAGTTTCGACGGCGATGTGTCCTTGAACATGGGCCAGAGCCTGCGCCTGTACAGCGGTGCCTTCAACCTCAGTGAGGGCGCGGCAGCCAATGCCCGGGTGAATCTGTCGGCACCGTCTCTGCTGCTGTCCGGCATGGATTCGCCGGCCCGGGAGTTCTACGTGAACCCGGTGTCGGTGTTGCCGTTACCCTCGCTGCGCGCCACCGAGGCGCAGTTCAATGCCAGCGGCAGCTTGATCGATGTGCGCGGCAGCGTGTTGTTTGGCAGCAAGGGCAAACTGCGCCAGGCCGACGATAGCCTGGTCGGCCTTGAGCGTCGCGGCTTTGATCAGGTCAACCTGACCAGCCAGGGCGATCTGCGCTTCCTGGCGGGTGCGAACCCGGACGGCGTGGCCTTGAGGGTCAGCACCCAGTTATTGACCCAGGGCGATATGACCTTGCGGGCGGCGCAGTTGTATCCGGCCACGGAGGTCGGTGCGCGGGTCATTGCCGGCTACCTGAGCGAATTCAACAGCCTCAACATCACGTTCGACCCGCTGCGCACCCTGACCATTAGCCGTACCGGCAACACGGATGCCGCGGTGCCTTACTCGGCATTCGGGCGCCTGCAACTGGGCGCCGCGACGGTGCGGCAGGGCGGTGTGGTGCGGGCGCCCCTGGGGTTGATCGATATCGGCAGCATGGGCAGCAGCCAGGTGCAATTGCTGCCGGGCAGCGTGACGTCGGTGAGCGGCAGGGGCCTGGTGCTGCCGTATGGCGGCACCCTGGACGGGCAGGTCTATAAGTACAACGGCAAGACCGTGACGTTTGTCGGCCAGGGCGGGCTGGTCAACCAGGACGCGGAACTCAGCGTCGGGGTGATTCTCGGCGGCCAGTCGGTGCAGGTGCAGCCTGAGGCTACCCTGGATCTGTCGGGCGGCGGCGAATTGCTGGGGGCCGGTTTCGTTTCCGGGCGCGGAGGCTCTACGGATGCGCGCTACAGCCCACTGGTGCAGTTTGGTGCCAATGGCGGTTTTGTGCTGCCGGGCCTGGCCACCAACCCGATTTACGCCATCGTGCCCGGGGTACAGCCCGGCGCGGCACCGGTGGCGCCGGAGAAGGGCGCAGTCGATCCGTTGGTGGGCCAGCAGGTCACCATCGGCGCCGGAGTGCCGGGGCTGCCGGCGGGCACTTATACCCTGATGCCGTCCACCTACGCCTTGATGCCCGGCGCTTTCCGTGTCGAGATCAACGGCCTGGCCGGTCTCGGCAGTGATGCCGCCACCCAGCGCATGCGCAATGGCTCCTGGTCCACCGCCGGGCGCTTGTCCATCGCCAACACCGGGATCGGCAACAGCGTTGCCAGCCAGTTGATTCTGACCTCGGCCGATACCTTGCGTCGCTATTCCCAATACAACGAAACCAGCTACGCCCAGTTCGCCATGGCCGACGCTGCGAAACAGGGTGTGCCACGCCCGATGCTCGCCGTCGACGCCAAGACCCTGAAACTGGCCTTGCGGCCAGGGGGCGGCGCTGATGCGTTTTCGTTCCAGGGCATAGGCCGTTTTGAGGCCGCGACGGGTGGCTATGGCGGCGCGGTGGCGGTGATTGATCCAGGCAAACTGGGTATTGAAGTCGTCGCGGCGGGCAGTTCCGCAACCAGCGGTTTTTCCGGCATTACCTTCAACGATGACAGCCTCAACGCCTTGGGAGCCTCGCGTTTGATGGTGGGGGGGATGACGGCAGTTACGTATGGCCAGTCCGGGAATTACATCGTCCTGGCTGGCGGTACGAGTCGGGCCAACAGCACCGTCACGCTTCGGGAAGGTGTGACGCTCGCAGCGCCGGAAGTCTTTTTGTTGAGTGACACCAACGCGATCGTCCTGGAGCAGGGCGCATCCATCAACACCATCGGCCGTGGCAAAGCCAGCTACGACGCTCGTGACGGTTTTATCTACAAAGTCACCAATATGCTGGCGGCGTCCAACGGCTTGCTCAATGTCATTGCATTCAATACGACGGTGCCCAGCGGCGGGATCAGCATCGGTGTGTGTGACACGGGCCTGTGCAGCGGGCAAACCGGGCTGTACTCCGAAGGCAGCATCGTGGCGTTGACCAACAATACCTTCCAGTTGGGCGACCAGGTGCGCTACGGCACCCGTCACCTCAACCTGGGGGTCAACACCATTAACCTCGGCAGCGCCCAAGCCCTGGCCGCTGCCGCTGCGGCCAATCAGTTGCCGGCCGGCCTGACACTCACCCAGGCGCTTCTTGATCGCCTGCTCAAAGGTGATTCACAGTTCGGTGCGCCGGCCCTGGAAACCCTGCAGCTCTCGGCGCGGGACAGTTTCAACTTCTACGGCAGTACCTCCCTGGACACCTATGACCCACTGACGGGTAAGTCGCGGCTGAGCAACCTGATGCTCTCCACTCCGGCGATCTACGGTGCCGGTGGCGCTGGCGACGTGGCCAACATTCATACCGCCAACCTGATCTGGCAGGGCGCGACCACCCCACCCGGCTCGGTGATCGCCGGCGGGGCGGGCACTGGCAGCGGGCGCCTGGATATCAACGCCGAGCGTATTGAGTTCGGCTACGGCGCCTTTGCCCAGACCAACACCGTGAGCAGTTTCGATCGCCTGGCTTTGGGCTTTGCCAGCGTGAACCTCAATGCCAGCGAGCGCATTACCGCCAACCACAAGGGCAGCCTCTCGGTGTATCAGAGCCAGGGCGCCTATGACCCGGTGAAGGGCTTCCAGTACAGCGGCGGCGACCTGAATATCCTCACCCCGCTGATGACCGGCGAAGCCGGTTCGGTGAACCGCATCACCGCAGGTGGGGCGATTGATATTGCAGCGTCCGCGGGGGCGCGTGGCAAGGCCGACGGCCAGGGCGCCGAACTGTCCCTGCAAGGCGATAGCATTCGCCTGGCCACGGCGGTAGTGCTGCCCAGCGGCAAAGTCAGCCTGGGCGCCCGGGGTGATGTGGTGCTGACGGATGCGGCGTTGATCGACGTGGCCGGTCGCGCCACTGTGTTCAACGATGTGACCCAGTACGGCGCGGGCGGCACGGTGCTGCTGGACAGCCGCAGCGGCAACATACTGCAGGCTGCCGGCTCGACCATCGACCTCTCGGCCAAAAACAACCAGGCCGGCAAACTGCGGGCGGTTGCGGTGGACGCGGCGGGCGGTATCGTCGACCTGCAAGGCACGATCCTCGCCGGCAGCAGTGGCTATTACGATGCGGGCGGGACCACGATGCCTTATGAGGCCGGTACCGTGGAAATCCAGGCCCAGCGCCTGGGCAGCAGCGGTTCACTGGACCAGCAGTTCGCCGACCTCAACCAGCGCCTGAATCAAGGCCAGGTGTTCGGCACACGCAGCTTCCAACTCAAGCAGGGCGACTTGACCATCGGCAATGGCCTCAAGGCCGGCACCGTCAACGTCTCCGTGGACAATGGCAGCCTGCGGGTCACCGGCCTGGTGGACGCCAGTGGCGAGCGCGTCGGCAGCATCAACCTGGCCGGCAAGCACGGCCTGACCCTGGACGGCGGCGCGGTACTCGACGCCCATGGCAGCAAGCTGCGGGTGGACAGCTACGGCAAGATCATCGACTCGCCCAACCGGGCCATGGTGGTGCTCGGCTCCGGCACCGGTCAACTGACCCTGGCCGATGGCGCACGCATCGACCTGCGTCACGGCACCGAGGCGGTCCAGGGCAATGACGGGCGCAACCGCGGCACCCTGGAACTGAATGCACCACGGCTGATCAACGTCGATGGCACCAGCAACGACATCAACATCGATGCCCATGGCCGCCTGACGATCCAGGGCGCGCGCTCGATCACCCTCAACGGCATGATCAGTTACGACGATGCGCCGCTGGTCACCGATCCGACGGCCAGCGGCCGGCCTTACCAACAGATCGACCAGGCCTACCTGGATGGCAAGCATGTGCTGAGCACGGCCTTTATCAACGGTGCATTGCTCAACCAGAACCTGCTGCAAAACAAACTCGCCGGGCTTAACAATGCAACCTACGCCGATGCCTTCCACCTGCGCCCGGGCGTGGAAATCGTCAGCAAGACCGCGGACGGTGACCTGGTGGTGCAGGGCGATCTGGACCTGTCCGGCTACCGTTACGCCAGCCTCAACCCCAACAGCCAGAAAACCTCGGTGTATGGCTCCGGTGAGTCGGGCAGCCTGACCCTGCGCGCCGGTGGCGACCTGAATATTTACGGCAGCATCAACGACGGTTTTGCACCGCCACCGCAGACCGTCGATGACAAGGGCTGGGTGTTGTTGCCGGGTATCGACTTTACCGGCGGCACGATCATCGTGCCGGGTAACGGCATCACCCTGGCGGACGGCACGACCTTCCCGGCGGGCACCGTGCTCAACTACGACCTGCCGATCAAGGCCGTGGGCGTGGCCGCCGGAACGCGCTTGCCGACCCGGGCGACGCTGAACCAGGACCTGACGCTGCCTGCCGGTACGGTACTGGCCGCAGCGGTGTTCGACAGCGCGGGCAATGTGCTGTTTGCCGCAGGCACGTTATTGAGCCAGGCACACACCCTGGCGGCCGGCTCACAGCTGGACGCCGGCAGCCTGCTGACCCAGGACACCCGGCTCGGGGCGCTGACCTGGCCCAAAGGGGTGCCGTTGCCGACGAACTACGAGGCGCTTAACCCGACGCAAAACCACGTGACCCTCAATGGCGACATACCGCTGCCGCGCGGCGCGTTGATTCCTTCCGGCACCAACGTCAAGTTGCCGGGCGGGGCTGAGTCGGTGGCGTTGCGCCCGGAAGTGGCGGGGCGCCAGGGCAAGCTGTGGGCCCTCTCGCCGATGCTGGCCGAAGGTTCGCAATCCTGGTCGCTGCGGTTGGTTGCAGGTGCTGACACCGAGGCGGCCGACAGCCGCATCCTGCAAGCCCATCCGCGCAGCGGCGACCTGCGTTTGGCTGACAGCCACTACGGCATGTTTGCCAAGGAGATGCCCGCCAAGGGCAAGTTGACCTGGACCGCCTTCGCGGTGGAGGACTTTGCGGCCAATGGGGTGGTGGTCAAGGAAGGCGACCCGATCGACCAAAAGATCCTCGATGATTTCGGGCTGGGTTCGATTGATGATTTCTGTGGAGGCAATCCGGCGTACTGCGCCGTGAAAGTTGGCTATGTCTGGACCGAATTCGGCGCCAAGGACCTGGCGGACAACGGGATTATCGTCACCGTCGGAACGCCGATCGAGCAAAGCATCCTGGACCAGTTCGGTATCCCGTCCATCGATGAGTTCTGTGCAAGCTCGCCCGCCTACTGCCAGGCCCAAAGCGGCAAAGAGTATGCGGCGACCCCCTCCAGCAGCCGTTTCAGTGTGATTCGCACCGGTACGGGCGACCTCGAACTGCTCAGCGCCGGCGACTTGAGCATGGACTCCCTGTACGGGGTCTACACCGCCGGTACATCGTCCACTGCAACCGGTGCCAGTGACCCCTACAACCAGCCCAAGGCGCTGAACAGCGCGAAGACGGTGCTGAACGATACCAACAGTTATTTTGAACAGTTCGTCAACGGCTCATCTGACAGCCTGTACCGTGCCTGGTACCCGGAGGCAGGGGGGAATTTGAGCGTGAACGTGGGGGGCAACCTGACGGGGAATATCCTGGGAGGCGTCTTCAACCCAAGTCGGCCCAACCCCCTGGATAACGGCATCGACTCCGCCGATGTGGCCAACTGGCTGTGGCGCCAGGGCAGCGGCACGGTGAACACCGGCGGGCAGGCGCAGCCGACGGCCTGGTGGATCAATTTCGGTAGCTATACCGCCAACGCCTCCAAGGCTGATGCGTTCGTCGGGTTTACCGGTTTCGGCACCCTCGGCGGCGGTGACGTAGATGTTCAGGTAGGCGGGGATGCCGGTGTGCTTCGGCGCATGGACGGCAACCCAATGTCGGCCTCTGCCAACCCGCGCAGCCAGGGGCTGGTGCTGGCGGTCGGCAGTACCGGGCGGGTTGCCGGTGATGGCAGCCTGCAGTTGACGGGCGGTGGTGATTTACGGGTGCGTATCGGTGGCGCCCTGAACCCTGGCAGCGTGGTTGATGTAAACGATCAGAACGGCCAGTTGGTGAATATCCGGGGCAATGTCCAACTGCAAAGTGCGACCACGGGCCGGATCGACCTGACCTACGGCAGCAACAGCTCTGAGCAGAGCCCGGGCGAAACCCGCGCATTCGATCCGTTCCAGGCGACCCGTGGCCGGGCAGTGGGGGGCATCACCCTGGTGCCGGGGGATGCCACATTCAACCTGACCACATTGGGTGACCTGGTGCTGCAGCAAGTGATTGACCCGGGCCGTGTCGTCCTGCTGAACAACTCATCGTTTACCCGTGGCGGGGCGAGTGGGGCCGGCGAAAGTTGGTTCTCGTTGTGGACCGGTCACACGGCAATCGACCTGTTTTCAGCGGGGGGCAACGTGACGCCATCTGTCTCCGCCGCAGCGTCCGACCTGGCAACTGTCTACCCATCGATCGTTCGAGCGACGGCGGCTGGCGGCAGTATTTATTACGGAAACGCCGTCTTGGGGTACCAAGCCGATACGAGTCCGATAAATGCCTTGGTGCTCGCCCCCGGTGTCAGCAGCCAGTTGCAATTCCTGGCCCATGACTCGATTTATGCGGGCGGTATGTTTGTCACGCCTTCCGGGGCCGATCCCAGCATCATGGCCACACCTTGGCGGCCGGCGTTCGTCGGGACCATTGATGGTCAGGTGGTTGCCGATGGCAACAATCTGTCGGAGAACGGTAGCTCGTCGGGTTCCATTCCGCGTCCTTTGTTTGCCTTTGGCTCCGCCACGGCGTCGGCAGCCGCTTACGCGCCAACGGAACCGGCGCGGTTCTATGCCTTGACCGGCGATCTGGTGGGGGTCAGCAGCGGCCGGACCCTGACGTTCAATTCTTCCCCCACGTTTTTGCATTCAGGGCAGACCTGGTATGAGGGTAACGGGCCAGTTTGGATGATGGCGGGGCGAGACATTGTCAGCAGTGGCAGCCGTTTTAATACGGCCCCTGGTGCGGTCAGCGAGCAGTCGACCGGCAACCTGTTCATCCACAACAACCCCACTGACATCTCCATCGTCTCCGCCGGGCGCGACATTCTGTACAGCAACTTCCAGGTTGCCGGTCCTGGCCTGCTGGAAGTGACGGCGGGCGGCAATATCCTGATGTCCGGGCGTGACCCGGCGAAGGGCGGCGAAGTCAGCATCACCAGCCTGGGCCCGGTGGTCGCGGGCGACAACCGCCCTGGCGCAGGCATCGTCATGCAAGCTGGCGTCGGCCCCAACGGCCCGGATTACCGGCGCTTTGTCGAGGCCTACCTGGACCCGGCCAACCTCGTCCAGCCAGGCGAAGCCCTGTCGATCCAGGGCGGCAAGGTCGCCAAGACCTATGAGAACGAACTGGTCACCTGGCTCGCCGAGCGCTTCGGTTTCGTCGGCACCCGCGAGCAGGCCCGCGCGGTTTACGCCGCACTGCCCGCTGAACAGCAACGGGTGTTCGCCCGTGATGTGTACTTCGCCGAACTCAAGGCCGCCGGCCGTGAGTACAACGCGGTGGGCGGTGTGCGCCAGGGCAGCTATGTACGGGGGCGTGCAGCGATTGCCGCGCTGTTCCCGGACAAGGACGTGGCCGGCAACCCGATCACCTACAAGGGCGATATCACGTTGTTCGGCGGCTCCGGTGTACACACCAATTTCGGTGGCTCGATCCAGATGCTCACCCCGGGCGGTGGGCAGACCTTCGGCATCGAAGGCGCGGCACCGCCGTCCACCGCCGGTGTGATCACCCAGGGCGCCGGCGATATCCAGCTGTATTCCATGGGCAGCATCCTGCTGGGCCAGAGCCGCATCATGACCACCTTCGGCGGCTCGATCATGGGCTGGTCCGGCGAGGGCGACATCAACGCCGGTCGCGGATCCAAGACCACCGTGGTGTACACGCCGCCCAAGCGTGTCTACGACAACTGGGGCAACGTGACCCTGTCGCCGGCGGTGCCGAGCACCGGGGCGGGGATTGCCACCTTGAACCCGATTCCGGAAGTGCCGGCCGGAGACATCGACCTGATCGCCCCGCTGGGCACCATCGATGCGGGTGAAGCGGGGATTCGGGTCTCGGGCAACATCAACATTGCCGCGTTGCGCGTCGTTAATGCCGCCAACATCCAGACCCAGGGCAAGTCGTCCGGGGTGCCGGTGTCGGCGGCGGTAAACACCGGGGCCATGACCTCGGCGAGCGCAGCCGGTGCGGCGGCGTCCCAGGCGGCGGAAGATGCCGCGCGCAGCCAGCAGGCGGCGGCCAAACAGGGCCGGGCGTCGATTGTCACGGTGGAAGTGTTGAGCTTTGGCAGCGAGCCAGTGGAGCGCAAGCCGGAGGACGGGCAGAAGACTTCGGGCTACAACCCCAACAGCCCGGTGCAGGTACTCGGCGCCGGACCGTTGAGTGACCAGGCGCGGGCGCGGTTGACGGATGAGGAGCGCCAGCAGATCAGCTTGTAGTTTTAGAAAAGGACCTCTCGTTGTATTTGGGGCGATCATTGATCGCCCCTTTTTTTCGTCTTGGGGTCTCGGCTTTCCCAGGTGGGATGGTGGCGCGGTCGAGCCGGTAGTCACTGAGGCCGGGATGAGTGATATCTCGGCCACCAAGTGCGAGCTCTATCACCCTGATCTGTCAGGCCAGGAGCTGGAGGCGATTAAAAGTACGAAGCGCTCAGCATTGGAAACCTACAGCGTTTCACAACTTTGGTCGGTGGCATAGACTGAGTAAATTGGTCAGGCGCTTCGCTCGTGAATTATTCATCCAGTTGTTTGAATTGCCTCGCCAACTCCAACACGACTCGGCCGCTATTCGCGGTGGGCACCAAATGGGTAAACGGAATATCGATCATCCGGTTCTCCCGCACCGCCCGCAAACGCGACAGCACCGGGTCGGTGGTCAGCAACTGACGTTTGCGGCTGGCCGGTGACCACAGAGCATCTGCCAGCAAAATCACATCCGGGTCACTCATCAGCAGGGTTTCGCTGCTCACGGTGACGCGGTATTGGTTGATCCCGGCAAATAAATTGCGCGCACCAGCAGCCGCCACCAACGTGGTGACAAAACCACGCCGACCCTCGCTGTCCAACCCGTTGACCTCACTGTCCAGGTAAAACACCGACAGCGGTTTACCCTCACCAGCCAGCGCCTGGGCACTGGCCAGGTCGGCGTCCATGGCATCGCTCAACGCCTGCGCCCGTGGCTGTTTATGCACCAGGGCGCCAAGGGTGAACAGGTCGTTGCGGATATGCCCGAAGTAATCCAGCGAATGCCCGTCGCACGCCGACTCCAGCAAGTACGACGCCACTCCGTTGCCGGCCAGGCCGGTGCGTGAGGTGACGCCGGTGCCAAATGCGCTGGCGAAACCACCGACCACCAGATCCGGTTTCTGCGCATAGAGCACTTCGCTGGACGGGTACTTGGACGCAATCACCGGCACGCCGAAATACTCGCCGTGTCGGTGGGCCACACCGTTGTCATCCAGATACGCCACGCCCACCAATGCCGTACCGACATCCAGCGCCAATAACAGGTCGGCCGCATGCTGGTTGAGGGCCACGATGCGCGAGGGCGGTGAGTGGGTGGCCGTCCAGTCCTGGTTGCAGTTGCGATAACGGTCCGCCAGGGCCAACGATGGGCAGAGCAGGGCGCCCAACAGCAACCACGAGGCTTTCATGGGCGCTCCTTGATCAGCAGATCCTCGACGACTTCGCCGCCCACCAGATGCACTTCCACCAGCCGTTGCACATCGTCTTTGTTGTGCACGCCGTACCAGCAAGTGTCCGGGTACACCGTCACGATTGGCCCCAGGTTGCACGGGAACTGGCAGTGGGTGCGTGTCAGCAGCACGCCGCCAGGCTTTTCGATGCAGTCGTGTTGCAGCAGGTGGCGGCGCAGGGTTTTCCACAGTTGCAGCGCGCCACGCTGCGTACAGCGTGGGCCAGTGCACAGGAACACGTGACGGGCGTGGTCAGGCACGTGGGACCAGTCCGGATGAGTTTCCACGGGCGTACTCATCAGAAGCGATACGTGTAGCGTACTTCGGAGGTGAACGGCCGCCCGAGGTTGTCGACGTTGCTGGCGCGGCTGGTGACGTAGTCGCGGTCGAACAGGTTCTCTACCAGCAGGCTCACGCGGTGTTGGTGGGCGTTGTCGAGGTAGCGATAGGCGTCGGCATCCACCACGGTGTAGTTGCCGTATTCGACCTTTTTCGAGCTGACGATATCGCCGATGTAACGCACGGCGGTGCCGGCGCCCCACAGGCGGTCCGCCGATTCATAGCCGACCCGCGAGCGGGCGAAGAAGCCCGGGATATCGTTGATGGTGACACCCGCACGGGACTCGGTGAGGTTGCGGGTCATGTCGGCCTGCACGCTCCATTGTTCATTGAGCTGCAGCTTGGCGTCGGCCTCGAAACCACGCATCTGGATCTGCCCCTGGCCGTTGACCCACTGGATATCGTCCAGGGTGATCAGGTCGGTGATCTTGCGTTTGAACAGCGTGACGCTGGCGCTGAAGTCCCGGGCCAGCAGGCTGCCCTTGTAGTCGACGCCCAGTTCGGCGTTGCGGCTCTTCTCCGGCTTGAGGTTGCGGTTGCCTTTTTCATCGTCTTCGTTGACGAACAGTTGCTCGGCATTCGGCAGTTTGTAGGCAGTGCCGTATTGGCCGCGCAGGGCCCAGTTGTCGTTGAGGTCGTAGAGCGAAGTGAGCATGCCGACGGTGGCGCTGTCGCCGCCGCTCATGGCTTCGTGGCGTACGCCGATGCTCGGGTGCCAGTTCGGCAACGCCTCGATAGTCGGGCGCAGTTGGGTGTACAGCGCGTGGGCCTGGGCCTTGTTGTCGTCGATGATCAATACATCGTCCTGGCCCTTGAACCACTGGTTGTCGGAACCGAATACCAGCACATGCTCACCGGGCAACACGGCCTTGCCTTCGGCCTGCACGCCCCAGTCGGTGAAGCCCCAGTAGTCGTTGTGGTTGATGGCCCGGGTGCCGCCGCCTTCGATATTGTTGATGCGGGTATAGCGCGTGTCCCAATCGTTGATATGGCCTTTGACGAAGTAGCTCAGGCGCTCGTTGAGGGTTTGCTCGAAGGTGGCCGTGGCGATTTGTTGCACGCGGTCGTTGGTGGTCTTGTGGTTGTCCACCGGGCGGGCGAAATCGAGGTTGGCGTCGGCGTATTGGTAAAACAGTTCCAGGCGCGTGTCATCGCCAAACGACTGGATCGCCTTGGTGCCGAAGGTGGTGACTTCGTAGGAGCGTTTCTTGTCGCTGACGTTTTTCATGTCGCGGTTGCGAAACGGCTGGTAGCCCTCGGAGACGTTGCGGCTGACGTAGGCCAGCAAGCCAAGATCGCCGAAACCGTTGTTGAAGATCTTCTCGACCCGGGCATCGCCGGTGGTGCCGCCGAAGGTGTCGGCACCCAGGTTCACCTCGCCGGACGCCTCGCGGGTTTGCGGGCTGCGGGTAACGATGTTGATCACCCCCGACACCGCCTGGGTGCCGAACAGCAGGCTCTGGCCACCCTTGAGCACTTCGATGCGCTCGATGGCGTTGGCGGGCAGGGTGTCCAGGTACAGGCCGCCGTACAGGCGGTTGTTCAGGCGCACGCCGTCCAGCAGGATCAGCGTGTCATCGTTGCGCCCGCCCAGCAGGGAATAGGTGCCGTAGTCGAACGGGCCGTTCTTGGGGGCCACGTACAGGCCGGGGATGAACATCTGCATCACGCGCGACACATCGGCGGCGGGGCCGGCGCGTTCGATCTGTTCGCGGGTGACGATCTCGACCTTGCTGCCGTACTGGGCCATGTCGGCCACGGTAGTGGATTCCACCGACGGTGCGGAAATGATCTGCTGCTTGAGCTCAAGGGGAGGGTCGTCGGCCAGCAGCAGGGGGCTGAACAGGAAGCCGAGCAGCAGGCTGGGCACGGAAGTAGTGTAAGGTCGAATCATAGTCTTCTCGGAAAAGTATCTTTCGCGAAAAGCACGCACGAGTAGGCACCGAGCACACGCCAATACCGGCCCATGCCCGCCCACCGCAGGATTTTGCCAAACAGAATTCCAGGCCGGTCTCCGGGCTCACGCGTATGGACACCTTCACCTTCCCATGGCGCGCAGGCCACAGTGGTGTGTCGAAGGGGTCACGCGTCTACCGTTGCGGGGGCAGCACCGGACTGGCTCGAAAAAGAGCGGCACCGGTTTCCCGTTTCACCCCAAGCACGGCGGCAGGGGGCACCTGAAACAGGCCGGCATCTGAACATTCGAAAGACCGTTCGTCAACTTGGCGGGGACTTTTCTGGTGGCTGCATGGGAAGCGACTGACGGATATTGCCAGAAAATTCCCACAGGAGTACAAATGTACTCCATGACGAATCTAACGCCCCGCCGTACCGCCATCCTGACCTTTATCCGCGACCGTATCGCGCAGCAAGGCCAGTCTCCCAGCCTCGCCGAGATCGCCGAGGCGTTCGGCTTTGCCTCCCGCAGCGTGGCGCGCAAGCATGTGCTGGCGCTGACCGAGGGCGGCTTTATCGAGGTCAACCCCAACCAGGCTCGCGGCATCCGCCTGCTCAATCAACCGGCGCGGCCGGAGCTGCTGGATATTCCGGTGCTCGGCCGGGTGGCCGCCGGTTTGCCTATTGGCGCCGATGCCGAAGTGCACAACCGTCTATTGCTCGACCCGGGCATGTTCGCGAAAACCCCGGATTACCTGCTGCGGGTGCAGGGCGATTCGATGATCGAAGACGGCATCCTCGATGGCGACCTGGTAGGCGTACGCCGCAGTGCCGAGGCCTTGAACGGGCAGATCGTGGTAGCGCGCCTGGACGGTGAAGTCACCATCAAACGTTTCGAACACGTGGGCGAGCGCGTGCGCCTGCTGCCGCGCAACCCCGCCTATCAACCCATCGTGGTGCGGCCCGATCAGGACCTGGCCATCGAAGGGGTGTTCTGCGGCCTGGTGAGGCAAGGCTGATGGGCGCCGTCGTTGCACTGGACTCGCTGTTCAATGGCGGCCGGGTCTGGAAAGGCCGGCCCGCCGCGCCGCCGGCCAGCGTCCATCCCACCGGGCTTGCGGCCCTGGATGCGGTGCTGCCCAGCGGTGGCTGGCCGGAAGCGGCGTTGAGCGAAATCCTCATGGCCAAGGAGGGCGTGGGCGAGTTGCAGTTGGTGTGGCCGACCCTGGCACGGTTGGCGGCGGCCGGTGAGCGCATCGTGCTGGTGGCGCCGCCCTACACGCCGTACCCCCACGCCTGGCAAAACGCCGGGGTGGATGTGCGCCAGCTGTCAGTGATCCAGGCCGATGAACGCGATGCCTTGTGGGCAGTGGAGCAATGCCTGCGTTCCGGCAGCTGTGGCGCGGTGCTGTGCTGGCCGCGCAAAGCCGATGACCGCGCCTTGCGCCGCTTGCAGGTGGCGGCGGAAACCGGCCAGACCCTGGCCTTCGCCTGGCGCTCCTTGAGCGAGGCCATCAACCCGTCACCGGCCGCCTTGCGCCTGGCGGTGGAGGCCAGCCCGGCGCAGGTGCGGGTGCTCAAGTGCCGGGGTGGCCTGGCCCATCCCGCGCCTATTGCGCTTGGGCACTGAGGTTGGCATGCGCTGGGTGTGTATTGTGTTCCCGCAATTGGCGCTGGACGGGGTGCTGCGTTCGCGCCCCGAACCGGACCAGCCGTTGGCCCTGCTGGCCGGCACGCCGCAGCGGCGGGTGCTGCAAACCGTCAATGACGCCGCGCGCAAACTCGGCCTGCGCCCCGGCCAATCCCTGACGGCAGCCCATGCCTTGACCAAGGCGTTTGCCTGCGCCGAATACGACCCGGCGCAGATCGAATACTGGCAACAGTTTCTCGCCGCCTGGGCCTACCGTTTCAGCTCCCAGGTCAGCGTGTTCTACCCACGGGCGTTGCTGTTCGAGATCGAGTCGAGCCTGGGCCTGTTCGGGCCGTGGCCGTTGCTCGAAGCGCGCTTGCGCAAGGAGCTGACCGAACTGGGGTTTCGTCACCGCATCGTCGCCGCGCCGAACCCGGCGGCGGCGCGGATATTGGCGAATGTCTACGACGGCCTGGCCGTGGCCGATGAGCAATACCTGCAACACGCCCTGGCACCGATCCCCATCGACCGCGCCGGCCTCGACCCGCAAGCCGCCAGCGCATTGTCGCGCATGGGCTTGCGCACCCTGGCCCAGGTGCAGGCGTTGCCTCGGCATACCCTGGCCCGGCGCTTCGACGCTGCGCTGCTCAAGCACCTAGATGCACTGTGCGGCCAACGGCCCCTGGCGCTGGCGTTCTACCAGCCGCCGGACCGGTTTGATGTGCGCATCGAGCTGAATTTTGATGTGTTGTCCCACCAGGCCTTGCTGTTTCCCTTGCGCCGTTTGACTGGCGACCTGTCGGCGTTCCTGTGTGGCCGCGACAGTGGCGTGCAGCGTTTTGACTTGCACCTGGAGCACGCGGCCGAGCCCGACAGCGTGATCAAGGTCGGCCTGCTCAGCGCCGAGCGTGACGCGGCGATGCTGTTCGAACTGGCCCGTGGGCGCCTGGAGCAAGTGCAAGTCACCTCGCCGGTGCGCGGCTTTCGCCTGGTGGCCGAGGACCTGCCGGTGTTTGTGCCCCAGCGCCAGGACCTGTTCGACGAGCGCCCGCAACAAACCCTGCCGTGGGAACAACTGCGCGAACGCCTGCGGGCGCGGCTGGGGGACGAAGCGGTGCAAGGCCTGCGCTTTCACGCCGACCACCGCCCCGAATGCGCCTGGCAAGCCGGTGCTGACACTCGCCCGTGCACCCCCTCAAATAACGTGCAACGCCCGGGCTGGTTGCTGCATGAACCGACGCCTCTGGCCGAGCAAGGTCTACACATCCTGATGGGCCCGGAACGCATCGAGTCCGGCTGGTGGGATGGCGCCGATGTGCGCCGCGATTACTACCTGGTGCGCACCCGCGCCGGCCAGCAGGGCTGGGCTTACCGCATCGTGGGCGAAAGCGGCACGCTGTGGCTGCAAGGCTGGTTTGCATGAAGTACGCGGAGCTGCACTGCCTGTCCAACTTCAGTTTCCAGCGGGGCGCCTCCAGTGCCCGCGAGCTGTTTGAACGGGCCAGGCAGCAGGGTTACGAGGCGCTGGCCATCACCGATGAATGCACCTTGTCGGGCATCGTCCGTGCCTGGCAGGCGGCCAAGGAAGTCGGGTTGCCGCTGATTATCGGCAGCGAGATGCGCCTGGAAAACGGCCCCAAGCTGGTGCTGCTGGTGGAGAACCTGGAAGGCTATCAACACCTGTGCCGGCTGATCACCATCGCCCGTCGCCGTGCGGAAAAAGGTCACTACCGGTTGCTGCAGGAAGACTTCACCGCGGTACACGGCTTGCTCGCGTTATGGATGGTCGAAGACACCGATACCCAGGCCCATATCCAATGGCTGCGCAGCACCTTCACCGATCGCCTGTGGCTGGCGGTGGAACTGCATTGCGGCCAGAACGATGCCCGTCACCTTGAGCAACGCCTGAACCTGGCCGCCAGCCTGCACCTGCCGGCGGTGGCCTGCGGCGATGTGCATATGCATGTGCGCGGTCGCCGTGCGTTGCAAGACACCATGACCGCAATCCGTCACCACGTCCCGGTGGCCGAAGCCGGCGCGCGCCTGCATCCCAATGGTGAACGGCACTTGCGCAGCCTCGATGCATTGGCCGCGCTGTACCCGGCGCACTTGCTGGAAGAGTCCCTGAACATTGCCCGGCGTTGCACCTTTGACCTCGGCCAATTGCGCTATCAATACCCCAGGGAGTTGGTACCTGAAGGCCAGGATGCAAAATCCTGGTTACGCACCTTGACCGAGCAAGGCATCGCCCAGCGTTGGCCGAAAGGGGTCGACGCCAAGACCCTCCAGCAGATCAATAACGAACTGGAACTGATCAGCGACCTCGGCTACGAAAGCTACTTCCTCACCGTACACGACATTGTGCGCTTCGCCCGCAGCCGTTCGATCCTGTGCCAGGGCCGCGGCTCGGCGGCCAACTCGGCGGTGTGTTTTGCCCTGGGCATCACCGAGATCAACCCGAGCCTGATGAACATGTTGTTCGAGCGCTTCCTGTCTCGCGAACGCAACGAGCCGCCGGACATCGACGTGGACTTCGAGCACGAACGCCGCGAAGAAGTGCTGCAATACGTCTTCCAGCGCTACGGTCGTACCCGCGCCGCGTTGACGGCGGTGGTCAGCAGCTATCACGGCGCTGGCGCGGTGCGCGACGTGGCCAAGGCCCTCGGGTTGCCGCCGGATCAGGTCAACGCCCTGGCCGACTGTTGTGGGCGCTGGAGCGACGAAGCACCGCCCCTGGAACGCCTGCGCGAAGGTGGTTTCGACCCCGACAGCCCGGTGCTGCGCCGAGTGCTGACCTTGACCCAACAACTGATCGGCTTCCCCCGGCACCTGTCCCAGCACCCCGGCGGCTTCGTGATTTCCGAACACCCGCTGGACACCCTGGTGCCGGTGGAAAATGCCGCCATGGCCGAGCGCACCATCATCCAGTGGGACAAGGACGACCTCGACGCCGTGGGCCTGCTCAAGGTGGACATCCTCGCGCTGGGCATGCTCAGTGCGATTCGCCGCTGCTTCGACCTGCTGCGCCGCCATCGCAACCGGGACCTGAGCCTGGCTTCGGTGCCCAAGGAAGATGCGGCAACCTACGCGATGATCAGCAAGGCCGACACTATCGGCGTGTTCCAGATTGAGTCGCGGGCGCAGATGTCGATGTTGCCCCGCCTGCGACCGGAAAAATTCTACGACCTGGTCATTGAGGTCGCCATCGTGCGGCCGGGGCCCATCCAGGGTGGCATGGTGCATCCGTACCTGCGGCGGCGGAACAAGGAGGAAGAAACCACCTACCCGTCGCCGGAACTCAAGTCCGTACTGGAACGCACCCTGGGCATCCCGCTGTTCCAGGAACAGGTCATGCAGATCGCTATGGTCGCCGCCGATTACACACCCGGCGAAGCCGACCAACTGCGCCGTTCCATGGCCGCCTGGAAACGCCACGGCGGCCTCGAACCCCATCAGCAACGCCTGCGCACCGGCATGCTGAAAAACGGCTACAGCGAAGCCTTCGCCGCGCAGATCTTCGAGCAGATCAAGGGCTTTGGCAGCTATGGTTTTCCCGAGTCCCACGCCGCCAGTTTCGCCTTGCTGACCTATGCCAGTTGCTGGCTTAAATGCCATGAACCGGCAGCGTTTGCCTGCGCCCTGATCAACAGCTGGCCCATGGGTTTCTACAGCCCCGACCAGATCCTGCAGGACGCCCGTCGTCATCATTTGCAGATCCGCCCGGTGGATGTGCAGGCCAGTGACTGGGATTGCAGCCTTGAGCCGATCGAAGGCCAGCAACCGGCGATTCGCATGGGCTTGCGCATGATCTCCGGGTTTCGCGAAGAGGCCGGCCGGCGTATCGAAGCGGCGCGCCAGGCCCGGGCGTTTTTTGATATTGCCGACTTGGGCGAGCGTGCCCAATTGGACACTCGCGCCCAGGAACTGCTGGCGGATGCCGGTGCCTTGCGCGGCCTGGCCGGGCATCGGCACCGGGCGCGTTGGGAGGTGGCCGGGGTGCAGAAACAACTGGGCCTGTTTGCCGGTATCGCCAGCCCGGAAGAAGCGGTGGTGGAGCTGCCGCAACCGACAGTCGGCGAAGATTTGTATGCCGACTACGCCAGCGTCGGCACCACCCTGGGCCCACACCCGTTGGCGCTGTTGCGCGATGAACTGCGCGCGCGGCGTTGCCGCAGTTCCAGGGAATTGCTGCGGGTTGAACATGGCCGCAACGTCAGCGTCGCCGGCCTGGTCACCGGTCGACAACGCCCGGGCACGGCCAGCGGCGTTACCTTCGTCACCCTGGAAGATGAGTTCGGCAATATCAATGTGGTGGTCTGGCGCGATTTGGCCGAGCGCCAACGCCAGGCGCTGGTGGGCTCGCGGTTGCTCAAGGTGGATGGCCGCTGGGAGGCGGTGGGCGAGGTTCGGCACTTGATCGCCGGGCGCTTGACCGACCTGACCCCGTTGCTGTCGGGCATCAGTGTGCGCAGCCGGGACTTTCGCTGAGTCGGCCCTTGCTCCTTCCTGCCGGCATAAGCAATATGCGATGAAACCAACCGCCACTGCCGGGCTCAAAGTTTTCATCGCCGCCCACCTTTTATCTTTTGCAGAGCCGACCGATGCAGTTTTTATCCAATACCCACGGCTGTGAGGGTTGGGCTGGGGAAATGGCCCAGAGGATTCGTGCTTTCGATTGGTCCACCACCGACCTCGGCCCGATGAGTGCCTGGCCCTCCAGCCTGACCAGCGCCGTGCAGATGATGCTGGCATCGCCCATGCCCATGGTGATGCTGTGGGGGCACGCCGGTTACATGATCTACAACGACAGCTATTCGGTGTTTGCCGGCGGTCGCCACCCTTATCTGCTGGGTGCGCCGGTGGAACTGGGCTGGCCGGAAGTCGCCGACTTCAACCGCAATGTGGTCGACACCTGCCTGGCCGGCGGCACCTTGTCCTACCGCAACCTGCCCCTGGAACTGTTGCGCGACGGCCGCCCGGAAGAAGTCTGGATGGACCTGTATTACAGCCCCGTGGCCGGTGACGACCAACGACCGGCCGGGGTCCTGGCGATTGTGGTGGAGACCACCGAACATATGATCTCCGAGCGCCTGCGCCAGGAACTCACCCACAACCTGGAGCAGCGCGTGGCCGCGGAGGTTCAGGCCCGTTCCGCTGCCGAAGAACAGTTGCGTCAATCACAGAAGCTGGAAGCCATCGGCGGCCTGACCGGCGGCGTGGCCCACGACTTCAACAACCTGCTGCAAGTGGTCGCCGGCAATCTGCACCTGCTGGCACGGCATGAGCCGGACAACCCCCAGGTGCAGCGCCGGGTCAGCGCCGCCATCGCGGCAGTGGAACGTGGGGCCAAGCTGACCTCGCAACTGCTGGCCTTCGCCCGTCGCCAGCCATTGTCACCGGCGGTGTACAACCCGCTGCGCATCTATGAAGGCCTGGGCGAGTTGCTGCAGCGGGCGCTGGGAGAAACCATCCACATTGATGTGCAACTGCCCCAGGATCCGTGGTGCATTAACGTCGACCGCAACCAACTGGAAAACGCACTGCTCAACCTGGCGATCAACGCCCGGGATGCCATGAAAGGCGAGGGCGTGATTCGGATCACCGGCGAAAACATTATCCTCAACCCTCCGGATTGCGCCGGTAAAAGCATCAACCCCGGTGAATACGTGCGCCTGGCCGTCGCCGACAGCGGCGCCGGCATGTCACCAACGATCCTGGCACGGGCCTTCGAACCGTTTTTCACCACCAAGCCGAATGGCCACGGTACCGGCCTGGGCCTGAGCATGGTGTTCGGGTTCGTGCGCCAAAGTGGCGGGCATGTTGAGGTCGAGAGCGTGGAGGGCAGCGGTACCGTGGTGCAGATGTATTTCCCGCGCAACCTGGGAGAGCCGGAAAACCACGATGCGCCCGTCGAGCTCACACAACCCACCGGCGGCCATGAGACGATCCTGGTGGTTGAGGACAACGAAGGCGTACGCGCGGCCGCGGTGGAATTGCTTGAACAATCCGGCTACACCGTGCTCACCGCCGAAGACGGCGACCGGGCCATGCTGATGCTCCAGGCCGGCCTGCAACCGGACCTGATCTTCACCGACGTGGTGATGCCGGGCCGGGTCAAAAGCACCGACCTGGCCGAGTGGGCGCGCAGGCAAGTGCCGGCGATAGCGGTGCTGTTTACCTCCGGGCATACCCGCGACATTCTTTCCAGCAACCACCTGCTGGGCAACGACATTCACCTGCTGAGCAAACCCTATGGCCCGGATGACTTGGCGCAACGGGTGCGCTCGGTACTGACCTCCCGAATGATGTGACGAGTGGAGATCCAGCCAGCAACACCAAACCACTGTGGGAGCCGGGCTTGCCCGCGATGGCGGAGTGTCAGGCACCCCATCCGGTAACTGGCACACCGTCATCGCGGGCAAGCCCGGCTCCCACAGTTGATCTTCACTGCCTTGAACACACCGATAAGGTTACCCATGACTTCCCAGCGCAACCTGCCACCAGACACCTCACTCACCTCCCAACGCCCTGGCTTCGTGCGGGTGCGGGGTGCCCGGGAACACAACCTGCGCAACGTCGACGTGGACATCCCCCGCGACGCCCTGGTGGTGTTCACCGGCGTGTCAGGCTCCGGCAAGTCCTCGCTGGCATTCTCCACCGTCTACGCCGAAGCCCAGCGCCGCTACTTCGAATCCGTGGCGCCCTACGCCCGCCGCCTGATCGACCAGGTCGGCGTACCGGACGTCGACGCCATCGAAGGCCTGCCGCCCGCCGTGGCCCTGCAACAACAGCGCGGTACACCCAGCACACGTTCATCAGTGGGCAGCGTCACCACCTTGTCCAGCCTGATCCGCATGCTCTACTCCCGCGCCGGCAGTTACCCGGCGGGGCAACCGATGCTGTACGCCGAAGACTTTTCCCCCAACCTGCCCCAGGGCGCCTGCCCGCAATGCCACGGCCTGGGCCGCGTGTACGAAGTGACCGAAGCCCTGATGGTGCCCGATCCTTCCCTCACCATCCGCCAACGCGCGGTGGCGTCCTGGCCACTGGCGTGGCAAGGCCAGAACCAGCGCGACATCCTCGTCACCCTGGGCTACGACGTCGACATCCCGTGGCGCGACCTGCCGAAAAAGCAGCGCGACTGGATCCTCTTCACCGAAGAAACCCCCACCGTCCCGGTGTACGCCGGCTTCACACCGGCCCAAACCCGCGACGCCCTCAAACGCAAACTCGAGCCCAGCTACCAGGGCACCTTCACCGGCGCCCGGCGCTACATCCTGCACACCTTCACCCACTCCCAAAGCGCCCTGATGAAAAAGCGCGTGTCGCAGTTCATGCAAGGCAGCCCGTGCCCGCTGTGTGAAGGCAAACGCCTGAACAAGGCCGCGCTGTCGGTGAAATTTGCCGGCGTAGACATTGGCGAACTGTCGCAAATGTCCCTGCTGCAACTCGCCGAGCTCCTGCGCCCGGTGGCTGAAGGGCAGGGCGATAAAAAGCTCTCCGTGGAAAAACGCCTGGCCGCCCAACGCATCGCCCAGGACCTGCTCGAACGCGTCAGCACCCTGACCGACCTCGGCCTCGGCTACCTGGCCCTTGAGCGCAGCACACCAACCCTGTCCTCCGGTGAACTGCAACGCCTGCGCCTGGCCACCCAGCTGGGCTCGCAACTGTTCGGCGTGATCTACGTACTCGACGAACCCTCCGCCGGCCTGCACCCTGCCGACGGCGAAGCCCTGTTCGCCGCCCTCGACCGCCTGAAGGCCGCCGGCAACTCGCTGTTCGTGGTGGAACACGACCTCGAAACCATGCGCCGCGCCGACTGGCTGATCGACGTCGGCCCGGCTGCCGGCGAGCACGGCGGCCAGGTCCTGTACAGCGGCCCACCCGCCGGCCTGGCGCAGGTCGAAGCCTCGCAAACCCGCGAATACCTATTCGCCGAAAAACGCCCGGTCAGCCAACCACCGCGCCAACCCACCGGCTGGCTGAGCCTGGAAGGCGTCACGCGCAACAACCTCAACGACCTCAGCGTGGACTTTCCCCTGGGCTGCTTCACCGCCGTCACCGGCATTTCCGGCTCGGGCAAATCCAGCCTCGTCAGCCAGGCGCTGTTGGAACTGGTAGGCGCAGGCCTGGGCCGCGTGGTGGAAACCGAAGACGAACCCAGCCTCGAAGACGACGCCCCGCAAACCAGCGGCGGCCGTATCAGTGGCGGGCTGGAACACATCCGCCGCCTGGTCCAGGTGGACCAGAAACCCATCGGCCGCACACCGCGCTCCAACCTCGCGACCTACACCGGCCTGTTCGACAACGTACGCAAACTATTCGCCGCCACACCCGCGGCGAAAAAGCGGAATTACGACGCCGGGCAATTCTCCTTCAACGTCGCCAAAGGCCGCTGCCCGAACTGCGAAGGCGAGGGGTTTGTCAGCGTTGAATTGCTGTTCATGCCCAGCGTGTACGCGCCATGCCCGACGTGCCACGGCGCGCGGTACAACCCGGAAACGTTAGCGATCAAGTGGGAAGGGCTGACCATCGCCCAGGTGCTGGGGCTGACGGTTGAACAGGCGGTAGAGGTATTTGCCGAAGAGCCGGGTGTGCTGCGCTCGCTGCAAGTGCTGCGGGATATTGGCTTGGGTTATTTGCGCCTTGGCCAGCCGGCGACCGAGTTGTCAGGCGGGGAGGCGCAGCGCATCAAGCTGGCGACCGAGCTGCAACGCAATGCCCGGGGCGCGACGTTGTATGTGCTGGATGAACCGACGACCGGGCTGCATCCGCGGGATGTGGATCGGTTGTTGAGCCAGTTGAATCATCTGGTGGAGGCGGGGCACACGGTGATTGTGGTAGAGCATGAAATGCGCGTGGTGGCGCAGAGTGATTGGGTGATTGATATCGGGCCGGGGGCCGGGGATCGAGGCGGGAAGGTGGTGGTGAGTGGCACGCCGCAGAAGGTGGTGAAGAGCAAGAGCAGCCGGACGGCGCCGTTTTTGGGGCGCGAGTTGGGCTGAGTTTTGCTCGACGTGCGCTAGGTTCGCCGGCAGCTTCGTGATTGCCCGAGCGTTCGGTAGGCTGCCCCGATTTTTTCTGATTTCCCCATCTTGTGAATAAATGGCCCTATGAGATACGTCGAAAATGGATCTTTTATCGATCCATTTCTCTTCTTATAGTCGACCAACGCCCCAAGCAATTAACAGCGGTCATTAGTTCTGCTGTGGGGTTAGGTTTCTCATTTGCGGAAGTTGATATGAATTATAAAAACGGCTCTATCGGTATCGGGGTGTCTGCACTTTTAGTGCTGTCAGTTCTGCGTTTATCCACTAACCAACCCCCAACCCGGGAAGAGTTTGTAAAGTATCCATCTCTCCGGCAGAAGTGGTTCACGATATGCGACGCTCGCAGCAACCTTGCCGAGCTCAATGATGAAGGCTGCAAGCATTTACGCGAATGGCAGGCGGCCACCAAATTTCCCGTACTGGACAATTTGATGAATCAAAACCTGGGTAAATAGCTGGCGGCCATATGACTTTTTCAGTTGGCTGGAGCATCCAGCTGAAATCCGGAAGTCATCATCGCCCCCTACCTGCGCCCCTCAATGCTGCGCACCAACGCCCCAAAAAGCTCACCCCGCGGCATCTTGCTCAAGGGAATATTCGCCTTCTCGAACCACTCCCGATCCGCCTCTGGGTGCGGGCCGCTCAGCACCACTACCCCGTTTTCATAGGTGTAACGCGCTGCCGCCACATCACCATTCCGGTAGGTCGCAATGGTTGAAGAAGGCGAGGTCGCGTCAGGCTTGGGGAAGTAAGGCCCATCCTGATAAAAGACGCTATCGGCTTTCCCATCCCACACAACCTGCACCGCCGCGTCCGCAATGCCCGCGACCTCAAACCCAGGCCTGCCCGCCTCTGAATCAAGGTCGTAGGGTATCAGGCCAAAGTTGCTGTCGTCGGCCAGATAAGCACCCATACAAAGCCCCAGGTAGCGCCCACCCTGGGCGACAAAGTCACGAATGGCCTGCACCCGCGCATCCCCCAAACTATCAAGCGCCGCAGGGATGTCCTGACCGCCACCCGGTTGAACGTAGAGGTCATAACGAGCGAGGCTTTGCGGCGTGATGTCGATCGATTCATCGGCACCTACAAAGTCAATCTGCGCATTCGGGCGGACGCGCAGCAGGGCTGTTTTGACATTCTCTGAACATCCCTCGCAGCCCGCCGGGCCTCGGTAGATAGCGACATGGGCGATGGGGGTTGCGGCGTGCACTGAGGAAGGAAGCAGTGTGAAAAACGCAAAAAGCGTCGCGGCGATGGCGTGCAGATTCATGGTTGTAGAGTCGTCTTAGAGCTGATTGGGTCCGATCGGACTTTGTGATTCGAAGCCTAAAGCCAATAGCCAGTTGAAGGAGTTAACATTTGTAAATCGGCTAGGAACAATCGGGGTTGATGATCGCAACGACGGTTTTCCCATTCATATTTATGGGTTTTCCTTTAGTGCATAAATATCGAAGAGAGCGTTTCTTCCATTTTCAATCCCCGGAATTTTTCAGGCTGTTTGAGTCAGCTCTCGGCCATGCGCGAATGCCATCGGCCAATATCACACACTCAAGTATCGACTATGCTTGGAGCGATTCAGCCCTGTACCTGAAGGATCTAAACAATGGGGTACCTTGTCGTTGCGCACGCGATGAATGTGAAGCCGGAGTTAGAACCACTTTCTACGTTGCCGGTGAGCATTGGTTGGTCATTGCACCAGGATGAAAACGCCACGTCGTTCTACTTAGACACGTTCAAGGCTGGCGAAGAACGGAAATGGCCCTTTACGTCTATGCCACCCATCAAGGATGTACCGCTTGAGCTTCCTCAAGAATTGGCAGCGCTATCGCGGATATACAAAGTGCTTAGGGATGCTCAGCTAGCCGACTACTTCAAGAGAGCTTTCCTGAATGTGAATTTAGCGCTGAGTAAAAGCCTTCAATTACACGTTTGCAGCTTTTGCACGGATGACGACGGGCTGGATTTTGTGTGTGTATCGTCGAATGGTGAACTGCAAAGACTGCGTTGCGTTTGCGGTGATCTGGATATCACCTACGAGCTTGGGACGGTCATGATCCAGCCGCTTCTGATAGATGGGGTTGAAGGCACCGACGCAAGTGGTCTGCATGACCCAGAGAACGGCATTCACGTCTTGAGTCGGAATATAACGCCCTCATCGTTACTGCATGCGGTGGCTTCAGCAGTGCGGATTCCACGCTGACTCGGACACCCATTCCACGCGCATCCGGACAGTGATTCCACGCTGATCCGGACACTCAT
>NZ_JBYSWF010000071.1:0-36528 GCF_058780865.1 Pseudomonas sp. GP01-A4 | reverse complement strand
GGCAAGAGCGTTTTGCTTACTTTTGCGCTGTTCAAAAGTGAGCCGCTGTAAGAGCGGAACCAATCTCAGCCATCACCAAAATAACGGATATTCACCCACCACCGGCCGTGATAAACCGCCGCGCCAAAAACCCATACAACAGATACCCAAACGCCAACACCAGCGTCGCACCAAACACCGCCTCCTCACCACACGCATAAATCGCATACAGCGAATACCCCACGGCAATCATCAACACCGTGGTATTGCGTGCATAAATCGAGGCCGCCACCCGCGCTTTGTGCATCATCACCAGCAGCCCAGTCAGCGCAGTGACGTAAGGAATCAAATTAGTCACCACCGCCAGGTTCACCAACTTGCCGAACTGCGCACTGGCCGTGGGCGAGATGGTCGACAAGGCAATCAGGCTCTGCAACGCCGCACAGGCAATCAGCCCCAACACCGGCGCGTGGGCGCGGCTGACCCGGCTGAAGAAGCGCGGAAACAGGCGCTGGTCCGCCGACATCTTGGCCGTTTGCGCCAGGGTGAATTGCCAGCCCAATAGCGAGCCGATGCACGCCACTACCGCCAGGGCCATGATGATATCGCCCACCAGCGGCGTAAAGATCTGCGCATACACCAGGGCAAACGGCGCGGAAGACTCGGCCAGTTCGGCGTTAGGCACGATGCCCTGGATCACGCTGGTGGACAGCACATACACCAGCGCCGCGCCGAGGGTGCCCAGCAGGCAGGCCAGCGGCACGGTTCGCTTGGGGTCTTCCACCGCGTCATAGCCCTGGGCCGCGGACTCCATGCCGAGGAACGCCCAGAGGGTCAGCGGGATACTCGCGCCAATCGCATCCCACAGTTGCAGTTGGTTGGGGTTCCAGGCATTGCTGAACACCTCGGCCTTGAAATAGAACCAGCCGATCACGCTCAAGCCCGCCACGGGAATGATCACGCCCCATACGGTGACCACGCCGATCCGCCCGGTCAGGCGCGGCCCGCCGAAGTTGGCCACGGTGGTCAGCCAGATCAGCCCGAGGGTGCCGATGAACAAGGGGATGGGGCCGCTGCCCAGCCACGGGATGAAGGACGACAGGTAGCCCACCGCCGAAATCGCAATCGCCACATTGGCGATGATCAGCGACAGGAAATACAGGAACGAACACAGGAAGAAACCCGACTTGCCGTGGGCCTCTTCAGTGTAGGCCGACATGCCGCCGGTGCGGGTGCAGAAGAGGCCGCACTGGGCAAAACAGTACGCGATCGCCATCGAGCCCACGGCGGTGATCAGCCACGACAGCAGCGAAATCGCACCCAATTGCGCCATGCTGGCGGGCAGCATGATGATGCCCGAGCCCATCATGTTGATCGCCACCAGGGTGGTCAGGCCCATCAGGCTCATCTTTTTGCTTGGTTCGGCCATCGGCAACTCCTTGTCGTGGGGCGTGCGATGGCAGGCTAGCACGTTGTGGTCAGCGTGCCTTCGGGCTCCGGTTTTCTCCGAGGATTCGCGCGGCATCGCGAGCCGGCGGCAGGCCGAACACCCGGACGTAATCGCGGCTGAACTGGGTGGCGCTTTCATAGCCGACTTCGAAGGCGGCGCTGGTGACGTTCCTGGCGCCGCCCACCATCAGCGTGCGCGCCTGTAGCAGGCGCACGCGCTTCTGGTACTGCAACGGGCTCAGGTTGGTGACGGCCTTGAAGTGGCGGTGAAAGGCCGACACGCTCATTGCGGCTTTCTGTGCCAGGACTTCGACCCGGATCGGTTCGGCGAAGTCCCGGCGGATCCACTGGATGGCCTGGCTCACCCGGGCCATGGCGGTGTCCGGCGCGGCGATTTCACGCAGCATCCAGCCGTGGGGGCCTTGCAATACGCGGTAGAGGATCTCGCGCTCGTATACCGGCGCGAGGGCTGTGATCGCCTCAGGGTTGCCCATCAGCCGCAGCATGCGCAGCCAGGCGTCCATCAGTTCGGGGGTGACGGCGGCCACGGAAAAACCCGCATCGTGGTCGTAGCGCCCGGCAGGTTTGGGCAAGTCGCTCAGCAGCGTCGCGAGTACCGTCGGGTCGAGGGTCAGGCTGACCGCCAGGTAGGGTTCGCCGGTCGCCGCCGGGTGCACGGTGCCCACGGCGGGCAGTTCGATGGACATCACGAAATAGGTCGCCGGGTCGTATCGTAGCGTGCGATCACCCACCGTCATGGATTTGCTGCCCTGCAGGATCAGGTTGATCATCGGGTCGTACACCGCGGCCAGCATGTGCTCGGGAATCGCGCCCTGGACCATGGCCACCCGCGGGATGCCGGTTTCAGTGCGGCGGTTTTCAGCCTTGGCGGCCAGGGTACGCAGTTCGATCAGTTGTGTGTTCATGCCGGGCATGCTGAGCGCCCAGGTGTGCCCTGTGCAAGCAAAAAGCAGAAACAGGCAGGTTTCGAGCAGGAACGGCTGCGTCGGCGCAGGCGCGCAAGCCTACTGTGGTGACTCATTTGAGCAAGCAGTGGAGCCACACATGGGCGTTATCCTCATTACCGGCGGCAGCCGTGGCATTGGTGCCAGTACCGCAGAACTGTGTGCCCGGCAAGGCATGGGCGTGATCCTGACCTACAACAATCATCCAGAGGCCGCCCAGGCGGTTGTGCAGCGAATCGTATCGTCGGGCGGCAAGGCGGTCGCGCTGCCATTGGACGTGGCCGACATCAGTTCCTTCCAAGGTTTTGGCGAGGCGGTAAAGCAGGCGTTATCGGCCACCTGGGGTGTGAGTGGGTTGAATGGCCTGGTGAATAACGCCGGTTATGGACTGTTCAATCCCCTGGAATCGGTCACCGTGGCTCAGTTCGACGGCCTGCTGAATGTGCACCTCAAAGGGCCGTTTTTCCTGACTCAAACCCTGTTGTCGCTGCTGCAAGCCCACGCCTGCATCGTCAACCTCACCAGCGCGACAACTCGCGTCGCCACCGCTGGCGTAGCACCTTACGCAGCCTTCAAGGGCGCGCTGGATGTACTCACCCGTTACATGGCCAAGGAGTTTGGCGAGCGGCAGATCCGTGCGAATGCCGTCTCTCCAGGCGCCATCCGCACCGAACTGGGCGGCGGGCTCAATGATGAGTTCGAAGCGCTGCTGGCTGCACAAACCGCCCTTGGTCGGGTTGGGGAGCCAGAGGACGTGGCGCGTGTGATCGCCATGTTGCTGTCGGACGAAGGCCGCTGGATCAATGCCCAGACGATCGAGGTCGCGGGCGGCTACATCATCTGAAGAGCGAGGCGACAGCATGCTGGATCATATCTTTTTGTCGGTCAGCGACATTCAACGCTCCATCGATTTCTACCAGGCCGCACTTGCGCCGCTGGGCATCACCACGCGCCACGACTACGACGGCAAGGACGGTCCGCCGGGCCACCCGGACCTCAAGGGGTTCGGCGCGAACGGGCGGATCTTCTTCTGGTTGCGCGAGGGCGCGGTCGAGGGCAGGGCGGTGCATGTGGGGTTCGTCGCCGGCAGCCGGGTCGAGGTCGATGCGGCTTACCTGGCGGCGATGAACGCGGGCGCCGTCGACAATGGAGCCCCTGGGGCACGATTGCACTATGACCCGAACTACTACGCGGCCAACGTGCTGGATCCCGACGGCTACAGCCTGGAATTTGTCTACAAGAACTGGCAGCACATCTAGCGGTAGCCGTCGATGATCAGCCCGCGGCCTGCGGCTGCATCCGCAACTCACCTTCCACATCCTTGACCAACCCACTGGCCAGGAACAGCGGCGCCACGCGCTTGTGCAGCTGCGGCTCGACAAATTCCTTCACCGTGTCCAGCGCCAGCGCGCCGCTCAACGGCAGCTCGGCCTTGGTGTAAGACAACCAGGCTTTCTTCAGTATCAGCAGCACGTCGCTGCCGGCGGTGGAGGCGAAGCGGCGGTGGGTTTTTTTGCCGTCGAAATCGAAGGTGTGCTGAAACTCGTAACCGGCCTCGTTGCCTTCGCTGGCGACGCAGCGGATGCAGGTGCAGGGGCCATCGCCGAAGGCACTGCGCAGGTAGTTGTTGAAGTCCACCACGGGCTTGAGTGACAGGCGTTTGTCCACCTCGAACAGGTCCCCGGTCATTTTTTCGTCAGTGTTCAAGGTCCATTTCCTCGTGGGTCTACGGCTGGTTTTTCAAAGCGCGGCACAATACCAGTCGTATCGACGGCGTGGGCATTTTTCGCTGCCAATCATCGCAGGCGTGACCGGTCGTATGGGATCAGATGAAGTCGCGGACGTTGGCCCAGAGTTCATACAGGTCATCTGCGATGCTGTCGGCCAGCTGCGCGCGTGACGCATCGCTGAGCAATAGGGCCAAATGCTCGGTGCTGGGGTCTTTAAGGTTGAGTTTGGTATGGGTGTACTGCCACATCAGACCGTTTTCACCGATGTCATTCTTAGGGATCGCATTGCTGAGCTTCTGTAGTTTTTTGAAAACTTCGCTGTTTTTGGTCTCAGATCCGATGTATCCGCAATAGAGGTAATGGTTCAACTCCAAGTAGACGCCGCCAGACGCTGAGTTGTAGTAGAGACCAAAATATTTGTTGTCCCGAGTACCGTTGTAATAGTGATTGACCGCTTCGGGCGTCGCTGTGACGGTCGGTTCCGGCATGTCGGTGTATCGGTGCTTGACGCTGTCGACGACTTTTTGCCATAGGTCAATCTGCAGCGTAATTAGCGCTTGGATGTAGGCCTTCTGAATGTCTTTGACTAACAGCAGATTGTCGTTTTTCAGCAGCTCTTGCGTGAGCTTTTCCATGTAGGTCTCGCTTTGATCGTTGGAGGTGAGCCGTTTAATCAGATCGGTGTATTGCAGAAGACTTTCTCGGACGCCTGCCTCGCGCACGACCAGTGGCAGGCATTTTTCCAGCCAGGTGAGGATGTGGTGCCTGTAGCTCGCGCGTTTGTAATTCAGGTCGCCGCTGCTTTTTTTGTGTGCGTCGGCTCCTTCCAGCGTCAGGTACACAGTGTGGGGGGATCGATAGCCTTCAGCGAGAATGGCTGAGTGGTAACGCGTCAGTTGTTCAACCTGATCACAGGCGTAGATCTTGTTTTCGATGATCACCGCTTGCCGCTCACGGTTGCGCACAAAAATATCGATCTTTTTGTGTTCGTTATGGACGGTAGCGCTGCTGCAATCGAAGCCTTCGATGCCGAGCACTTCCAGCAGTAGTTGCAACGGTTTATGCCCAGCGTTGTGCGTGCCTTGCGGGTTCAGCAGGAAGGCCAAATATCGAGAATGAAGCTTTACCTCGTCGGAACTACTGCGCAGTAGGGAGAAAAGGTTGAAGCCCGGTGCCCGATGGTGCTTGGCACGAAGCAATGCAAACTGCTGGATGAGGTCGATCAATGGCGGGTTCCTTATGCCTTTGCAAGTGATTGATTTCACTATGGCATCATTTTCTGCAGGTTAGAATATTGGTCGCCTCAGTGGGGACGTCCATTCGCCAATGCCCTTGTTACAGTTTCCTTAAATCATCCCCCAAGGAAACCGACATGAGCAGCAAACCCACGATCTACAACCACGGCGTTTCATGGGAAGAGGGCAACAGCGTCAGCCAGGGCTACCGCGTCAATGGCACGATCTATATTGCCGGGCAGTTTTCTCACACCCTGGAAGGTGAGTTCGTTGACGGTGATGCCGCCGCCCAGACCCGCCAGACACTGGAGAACCTCGACCATGTGCTGGCCGGCTTCGGCGTTGGCCGCTCGAACATTGCCGCGGTGGATTTCTTCCTGGTGCATGCCAAGCGCGATTTTGAAGCGGTGGTCAATGTGTGGAAAGAATACATCGGTGAGCATCGCCCGGCCGCGACCCTGGTCGGCGTGAATTACCTGGCGTCCGATGCACAGATCGTCGAGATCAAGGTGATTGCCCACGCCGACTGATCAGCCCGCCAGCTCATCCACCATCAGGTCGATAAAGCGCCGTACCCGAGGCTCCAGGAAGCGTTTGCTCGGGTACATCGCCAGGATCTCCACGTCCCCGGCGTCCAGGTCGGGCAGCACCTGTACCAGGCGCCCGGCAGCCAGGTCCTCGGCCACCACGAAGTCCGGCAGCAAGGCGATGCCCAGCCCGGACACGGCAGCGTCGCGCAGTGCTTCGCCGCTGTCCAGGCGCAGGCGGCTGCGCCCGTACGCCTTGACCCAGGTGCCGTCCGCTTCGCGAAAGCGCCAGCTTTGCTTGCGCGTGCGGCTGCTGAAATACAGGCAGTCGTGGTGGGCGAGGGCGTCCATGTCCCGGGGTATGCCGTGCTCGGCGAGATAGTCCGGTGCGGCGCACAGCAGCGCCTGATAACGAGCGACCACCCGGGAAACCAGTTGGCGGTCGGTGTTGGCGCTGCCGATGCGGATGGCCAGGTCGAAGCCGTCCTCGACGATATCGGCCGTGCGGTCGCTGAAGCTGACTTCCACCTGCACCTCGGGCCAGGCGTGCAGGTATTTCTTCAACAACGGCAGCAACACCTTGCGCCCGAACGCATCGGGCAGCGTAAGCCGCAATAAACCGCGCGGTACCCCGGTGGGCTGGCCGATGCGGCTTTGGGCGTTGTCCACTGCGGCGAGGATCTCCAGACCCTGGTCATACAGCGCGCGGCCTTCGTCGGTGAGGCTCAAGGTGCGGGTGGTGCGGTTCAACAGGCGCACACCAAGGCTGTCTTCCAGGCGCGCCACGGCTTTGCCGGCCGCCGAGCGCGTCAGGCCCATCGCCTGGCCACCGGCGACGAAGCTGGCGCCATCGACCACCGCCATGAAGATCAGCATCTCGTTGAGGTTGGTGCGCAGCATGCAGAGTGGCTCCGGGGATGACATCAGGCACAGGCGCGCAATATAGCAGCGCCGGCGGGCAGTGTTTTTCGTATATCCATAGATCGCGATATTCTTTTTCGCACTGTACGTGGGCCGCTACGCTCGCAACCCTTCTCAACCTCGCGGCAGCGTTCTCATGATAATAAAACGACCCACCCTGACGCTCCTGGCAGCAGCCAGTGCGCTCCTCAGCCTTGGTGCACACGCCGAAGGCAAGATCAGCATCGCCCAGCAATTCGGCATCGGCTACTTGATCCTCGACGTGGTTCGTGACCAGAACCTGATCGAGAAACACGGCAAGGAGCAGGGCCTGGACATCAAGGTGGAGTGGAACAGTATCTCCGGCGCCACCGCGATGAACGAGTCGCTGCTGGCCGGCGCGCTGGACGTGGTGTCGGCGGGTGTGCCGCCCATGCTCACGCTGTGGGACCGCACCAAGGGCAAGCAGAACGTCAAGGCCATCGCCTCGCTGGGCTCGATGCCCAACTACCTGCTGACCAATAACCCGGATGTGAAGACCCTCAAGGACTTCAGCGAAAAAGACCGCATCGCCGTACCGGCCGCGGGCGTGGGTTTTCAGTCGCGCACCTTGCAGATTGAAACCGCCAAGCAGTTCGGGAACGACAACTACAAGAAATTCGACGATATCTCCATCAGCCTGGCGCACCCGGACGCGACCGCCGCGTTGATTGCCGGCGGTTCGGAGATCAACGCGCATTTTTCCAGCCCGCCGTTCCAGTACCAGGAGTTGTTGAATCCCAAGGTGCACAAGGTGCTGAGTTCCTACGACATTCTCGGCGGCCCGGCGACGTTCAACGTGCTGTACACCACCGAGAAATTCCACGACGAGAACCCCAAGACCTACAAGGCGTTCTATGACGCGTTGGCCGAGGCCGAGAAAATCATCAAGGCCGACAAGCCGGCAGCTGCCCAGGCTTACATTCGTGTAGAGCAGTCGAAGCTACCGCTGGCGCTGGTGGAGAAGATTGTCCAGGACCCGGAAATCGACTTCACCATCGTGCCGCAGCGTACCTATATCTATGCCGAGAAATTGCAGGAGTTGGGGGTGTTGAAGAACAAGGCGGGGAGCTGGAAGGATTACTTCTTTGAAGAGGCGCACGGCGGGAACGGCAGCTGACTCCATTCTGAATTGAAACGCACACAAAAATGTGGGAGCGGGCTTGCTCGCGAATGCGGTGGGTCAGTCGAGACATGTGCTGGCTGAACCGCCGCATTCGCGAGCAAGCCCGCTCCCACATTGGATCTGCGGTGTTTTCAGGTTCCCGCAAGGTTGTTCTTGATCCAGTCGTACAAGTGATTCCCCTCGCTCGACAACTCGCTGTTGGCCCGCCGGCACAGGTAGTACTGGCGGCCATCATCGACCTGTAGATCAAACAGCTTCACCAACTCCCCATTTGCCACATGCGGCGCAACCAGTGGCGCGCGCAGCAGTGAGCAGCCCAATCCGGTCAGCGTGGCCGTCAGCGCCAACTGACCATCCTCCAGCAGCAAACCATTCAACGCGGTCCCGTGATGCACGTCGGCGGCCTGGAACCATTGGCTCCAGGTGCCGCGCTCTTCGTCGTGCAACAGCGGTAATTCACTCAGCGCCTCAGGTGTGTCGATCGGCCCGTGTTGCTCCAGGAATGCGCGGCTGCAATACGGCGTCACCGCCCCGGAAATCAGCGGCTCGCTGTGGTACCCCGGCCAGTGCCCGGTGCCGAAGCGGATCGATAAATCGGCAGCGTCGCTGGGGTAGCTGCGGTGGTTGGCGTAGGTGACGTTGATGTCCAGCGCCGGGTGGTCCTTGAGGAACTGTGCCAGGCGCGGGATGAACAGGTTGATGCCGAACAGCGGGATCAGGCTGATGGTGACCTGGCGTGTGGCGCTTTTTTCCCGCACGTGTTCGGTGGCGCTGCGCAGTACGGCGAAGGCCGAGCGAATTGCGCGGTAGTACTCGCGGCCTTCTTCGGTGAGCACCAGGTTGCGGCCCTGGCGCAAGGTCAGCGGTTGCTGCAGAAAGCTTTCCAGCAGGTGCAGTTGATGGCTGACGGCGGAGGGCGACACGTCCAGCTCGCGGGCGGCGGAATTCACTCCGCCGTGGCGGGCAAACGCTTCGAAGGTGCGCACGGCACGCAACGGCGGGTCATTGGCTAATTGTTCTAAATTATTCATGTGTTGAATTAAATACTAAGTGAGATGGCAAATAAAGAGCCATAAATGCCGTATTTATGGCGGTTATAGCGCTTTATACGTTTGGCATAACCATATGAATTTCTGATATTTGATAAAAACAGAATAGATGCTTAGTGTGCCGCCCTCGTCAGTAGTGAGGTCGATGGTTTCCATGGATGCGTTTATCCAGCAGCTGCTCAATGGTTTGATGACGGGCAGTCTCTACGCGCTAGTGGCCTTGGGTTACACCATGGTCTACGGCATTTTGCGGATCATCAACTTTGCCCATGGCGATGTGTTGATGATTGGCGCTTTGGTGGGCCTCTCGGTGATTCGCCTGTTGCAGGTGACATGGCCGGCGATGCCGCCGGTGCTGGTGCTGCTGGCAGCCACTGTGATTGCCATGGCGTTCTGCGCGGTACTCGCGGTGCTGATTGAGCGGGTCGCTTATCGGCGCCTGCGCAATGCGCCGCGCCTGGCGCCATTGATCAGCGGCATCGGGGTGTCGTTGTTGCTGCAAACCGTCGCCATGTTGGTGTGGACGCGTAACCCGCAGATGTTCCCGCAACTGCTGCCGCTGGAACCGATTGAAGTGCTCGCGGGCGCTTCGGCGCATCCGGCGATCACCAACGCTACCGCCCTGACCACCATTGCCGTCGCACTGTCGGTAATGGTCGCGCTGCTGGTGCTGGTGGAACGCACACGCTTTGGTCGGGCCATGCGCGCCGTGGCCGAGAACCCGCAGGTGGCGAGCCTGATGGGCATTAACCCGAATCGCATCATCGTGCTGACCTTTGCCATTGGCGGCGCCCTGGCGGCATTGGCCGGAATCATGATGGCGAGCAACTACGGCAGCGCGCATTTCTACATGGGTTTCCTGCCGGGCATCAAGGCGTTTACCGCGGCCGTATTGGGCGGCATCGGCAACCTCAAGGGCGCGATGCTTGGCGGCCTGCTGCTGGGGTTGATCGAGGCCCTGGGTACCGGCTACCTGGGCGCTGCCACCCAGGGTGTGTTCGGCAGCAATTACCAGGATGTGTTTGCCTTTATCGTGTTGATCGCGGTGCTGGTGTTTCGTCCTTCGGGGCTGTTGGGCGAACGACTGGCGACCCGCGCATGAGTGTCCTGAATACCTCCCGCCAGCGCGCCAGCTTCGGCCTTGTATTGTTCGCCGTGGCGCTGGTGCTGGCGCCTTGGATTGTCGGGCATGCCGGTGGCAATACCTGGGTGCGCACCCTCGATTTCGCGTTGCTGTACATCATGTTGGCCCTGGGCCTGAACATCGTCGTGGGTTACGCCGGGCTGCTGGACATGGGTTTTATCGCGTTCTACGCAGTGGGCGCGTACCTCGCCGCATTGCTGTCCTCGCCGCATCTGTTGCAGCAATTCCCGGCGCTGATGGCGCTGCTGCCGGCGGGCATGCACACCTCGATCTGGTTGATCCTGCCCTTGGCCGCGTTGCTGGCAGCGGGCTTTGGCGTGTTGTTGGGCGCACCGACCTTGCGCCTGCGCGGTGATTACCTGGCCATCGTGACCCTGGGCTTTGGTGAAATCATCCGCATATTGCTGCGCAACCTGGATCGCCCGGTGAACATCACCAACGGGCCCAAAGGTATTTCCCAGGTCGACCCGGTCAACCTGCTGGGGATCAACCTCGGGCGCACCCAGGAGCTGTTTGGCCTGCGCCTGCCTTCGGTCTATCTGTACTACTACCTGTTCGCCGCGCTGGTGGTGCTGATCCTGTTTGCCTGCATTCGCCTGGAGCGTTCGCGCATCGGGCGGGCCTGGGTGGCGATTCGTGAAGATGAGGAAGCGGCCCAGGCCATGGGCGTCAACACCCTGCGCTTGAAGCTGTTGGCGTTTGCCATCGGTGCCGGGTTTGGCGGCGTGAGCGGGGCGTTGTTCGCCTCGTTCCAGGGTTTTGTCTCGCCGGAGTCCTTCACTCTCAATGAGTCCATCGCGGTGCTGGCGATGGTGGTGCTCGGCGGCATGGGCCATATCCCGGGGGTGATTCTCGGCTGCGTATTGCTGGCGGCGTTGCCCGAAGCCTTGCGCGCGAGCATGGGCCCGTTGCAGCAGGCGCTGTTCGGCCAGGTGCTGGTGGACCCGGAAATCATTCGTCAGTTGTTCTACGGGCTCGCGCTGATCCTGGCGATGCTCTATCGACCGGCAGGCCTGTGGCCAAAAGGAGTGGCACGATGAATCAGCCGCTGTTGCAGATTGACCAGGTGAACAAGCGCTTCGGCGGCGTGGCGGCGCTCACCGACGTGAGCCTGAGCATCCAGCCTGGGGAGATCTATGGCTTGATCGGCCCCAATGGCGCCGGTAAAACCACCTTCTTCAACGTGATGACCGGCCTGTATACCCCGGATTCCGGGCGCTTCCAGCTCGACGGCGAGGACTACAAGCCGGCCAGCGTGCACCAGGTGGCCCAGGCCGGCATCGCCCGGACCTTCCAGAATATCCGCCTGTTCAACACCATGAGCGCGTTGGAAAACGTCATGGTCGGCCGCCATGTGCGCACCCGCAATGGCGTGTGGGCCGCCTTGAGTCGCCATCGTCGAGCCCGGGAAGAAGAAGCGCAAACCCGCGCCCATGCCCATCGCCTGTTGGCGTATGTCGGGCTGGCGGGGTTCGCCAATTACCGCGCCGACAGCCTGTCCTACGGCCACCAACGCCGCCTGGAAATCGCCCGGGCCCTGGCCACTGAACCACGTTTGCTGGCCCTCGACGAGCCGGCCGCCGGGATGAACGCTGCCGAGAAAGTGCAACTGCGCGGCCTGCTGGAAAAGATCTGCGACGACGGCCACACGCTGCTGCTGATCGAGCATGACGTGAAGCTGGTGATGGGGGTGTGCGACCGCATCAGCGTGCTCGATTACGGCCAGGTGATCGCCGTGGGCGCGCCCGCCGAAGTGCGCCGCGACCCGGCCGTGATCCAGGCCTATCTGGGAGCCAGCGCCCATGTCTGAACCTTTATTGAAAGTCGACGGCTTGCAGGTGCGCTACGGCGCCATCGAAGCGGTCAAGTCCCTGGATTTACACATCGGCGAAGGCGAGCGAGTGACGTTGATCGGTGCCAACGGTGCCGGCAAGACCTCCAGCCTCAAGGCCCTGACCGGATTGCTGCCGGCAGCGGCGGGGCAGATTCACTTCGCCGGGCGTTCGATCCTCGGCCAGGCGCCGGACCAATTGCTGCGCCAGGGCATTGCGATGGTACCGGAAGGACGCGGGATCTTTGCGCGCATGAGCGTCCTGGAAAACCTCCAGGCCGGGGCCTTCCTGCGTCGTGACACCGAACAGGTGAACCGCGAGATCCGCCAGTTGTTCGAGCACTTCCCGCGTCTGGAGGAGCGCCTGCAGCAGTCCGCCGGCCTGCTCTCCGGTGGCGAGCAACAGATGCTCGCGCTGGCCCGGGCGCTGCTCTCCAAGCCGCGCTTGCTGGTGCTGGACGAACCGTCCATGGGCCTGGCGCCGATCATGGTGGAGAAAATCTTCCAGGTGATCGACGACGTGTGCCGCCAGGGCATGACCCTGCTGCTGGTAGAGCAGAACGCCCGGCTCGCGCTGCAGGTCACCGACCGTGCCTATGTGATGGACACCGGGCGTATCAGCCTCACTGGCCCGTCCCATGAATTGCTCGACCACCCCGAGGTGCGCAGTGCCTACCTCGGTGAATGAATCAACCCTGACGCTACCGGACGCCCGGCGTGTTCCGACCAGCCCGTAAAGAAACAGGAACCACTGATGAAGACTTTCAAGCACACCCTAGTGATCGGCCTGGCCTTGAGCAGCCTGGCGAGTGCCATGGCCCAGGCCGACCAGACCGTATTGATCGGCCTGGCCGGGCCGTTGACCGGCCCGTCGGCGCGGATCGGCAAGGACCTGGAAAACGGCGCGCAACTGGCCATCGACGCGGCCAACGCCAAACACCCGAAAATCAACGGCGAGGCGGTGACCTTCAAGCTGCTGTCCGAGGACGACCAGTCCGACCCGCGCACCGCCGTCACCGTGGCCCAGCGCCTGGTGGACGAAGGCGTGGTGGGCGTGGTCGGCCACTGGAACACCGGCACCAGCATTCCGGCGGCGCGGGTTTATCACGATGCAGGTATCGCGCAAGTCGCCCCGGTTGCTACCGGGCACGCGTATACCCAGCAGGGCTTCGACACCAGCTTCCGGATCATGGGCCATGACGACGATGGCGGCCAGGTGGCCGGCGACTATGCTTTGAACACCCTCAAGGCCCGGCGCATTGCGGTGATCGACGACCGCACCGCATTCGGCCAGGGCCTGGCGGACCAGTTCGTCAAATCCATCGAGGCCGGTGGCGCCAAGGTGGTGTCTCGTGAATACGTCGACGACAAGACCATCGATTTCAGCGCAGTGCTGACCAATATCCGCAGCCAGAACCCGGACCTGATTTTCTTTGGTGGCGTCGATTCCCAGGCCGCGCCTTTGGCCAGGCGTATCAAGCAACTGGGCATCAAGGCACCGCTGATGGGGGCCGGTGGGTTTGTCAGCCAGACCTTCCTGCAACTGGCGCAGAACGAAGGCGAGGGCGTGATTGCCCTGGAGCCGGGCCTGGCGGTGGCGCAGATGCCGGGTGGCAAGGCGTTCGAGCAGGCTTACAAGGATCGCTACAAGGCGCCGATCGAACTGCACGCGCCGTTTGCCTATGACGGTGTCGGGGTGTTGGTGGCGGCGATCGAGAAAGCCGACTCGGTGGACCCGCAAAAGTACCTGCCGGTGCTGCGCGCCATCAGCTATCAGGGCGTGACCGGGACCATTGCGTTTGATGCCGAGGGCAACCTGAAGAAGCCGTCGTTCACCGTGTATGAGGTCAAAAGTAATCAGTGGCAGCCAGTCAGTGTGGCGGGCGGCAAGTAACAACCCACCCCTGTAGGAGCGAGCTTGCTCGCGAAAAATGTACAGTCAACGCAGCGATGCGCCTGGAATATCTTCGCGAGCAAGCTCGCTCCTACAGGTTTACGGAGGCACACAATGAGCAAGCTGGAAGGTGAACTGGGCATCCTGGCCCGGCGGCGGATCGAAGCCGAAATCATCAAGCCGATCTACGAGATCCTGGTGCGCGAGCAGGGCAAGGAGTTTGCGGCGGCGGTGATCAGCGAGGCGGTGGGCAATGCAGCGATCCAGGCCGGCAAGCACTTTGCCGAGCTGGAAGAGCAGGGCGCCGACCTCAAGAGCTTTGTCGAGCTGCAAGTGCTCTGGGAAAAGGACGATGCGCTGAAGGTCGAGATCATCGCCAGCGACGCCGAGCACTACGACTATGACGTGAAGCGCTGCCGCTATGCCGAGATGTATCACGAGATGGGCCTGGGCGAGATCGGTCACCTGCTGTCCTGCAACCGCGACGAACTGTTTATCGTCGGCTACAACCCGGACATCAAGCTGACCCGCACCCAGACCATCATGAGCGGTGCCCATCGCTGTGACTTCCGCTACCGGGCCAAACCCCAGGAGCCGCGTTCATGAACGACTTGGCGCGGGTCAATGGCGAGCGCCTGTGGGGCTCGCTGATGGAAATGGCGCAGATCGGCGGCACCGACAAGGGCGGGGTCTCGCGCCTGGCCCTCACGGATGAGGACCGCCGCGGTCGCGACCTGTTTGTGCAATGGTGCGAGGCGGCCGGTTGCAGCATTCGGGTGGATGCCATGGGCAATATCTTTGCCCGTCGCGCCGGGCGCCAGGATCACCTGGCCCCGGTGCTGACCGGTTCCCATGGCGATTCCCAGCCGGCGGGCGGCAAGTACGACGGTATCTACGGCGTGCTGGCCGGGCTGGAGGTGGTGCGCACCTTGAATGACCTGGGGATTGAAACCGAGCGGCCAATCGAAGTGGTGAACTGGACCAACGAAGAAGGCTCGCGGTTTGCGCCGGCGATGATTTCCTCGGGGGTGTATGCCGGGGTGTTTGACCTGGAGTACGGCCTGTCCCGGGAAGACAAGGCCGGGATCACCATCGGCCAGGCATTGCAGCAGATTGGCTATGCCGGTGCGCATCCGGTGGGTGGCCAGGCGGTGCATGCGGCGTTTGAGTTGCATATCGAACAGGGGCCGATTCTTGAGGCACAGGGCCTGACCATCGGTGTGGTCACCGGCGCCCAGGGCCAGCGCTGGTATGAAGTGGAACTGAGCGGGCGCAGCGCCCATGCCGGGACGACGCCGATGGATCACCGGCTGGATGCATTGCTCGGATTTGCCCGGGTGGTGGAGGCGGTGAACCAGATCGGCCTGGAACAGGGCGCCGAAGGGCGGGCGACGGTGGGTATGGCGAATATCTTCCCCAATTCACGCAACGTGGTGCCGGGGCGGGTGTTTTTCAGTGTGGAGTTTCGGCATCCGGATGAAGCGGTGCTGGGGTATCAGGATCGGCAGTTGCACGCGGCGGTGGCGCGGATTGCCGAGGGGATTGGTTTGCAGCACAGCGTGAAGCAGATTTTTCAGTACGCGCCGATTGCCTTCGACCCTGAGTGTGTGGAGGTGGTGCGGGCATCGGCGCAAGCGTTGGGGTATAGCCATCGCGACATGATTTCCGGGGCCGGGCATGATGCCTGCTACCTGAACCGGGTGGCGCCGACGGCGATGATTTTTGTGCCGTGTGTGGAGGGGCTGAGCCATAACGAGGCGGAGGAGATTCATCCGCAGTGGTCGACGGCGGGGGCGGATGTGTTGTTGCAGGCGGTGTTGGCCAAGGCGGGGGAGTGAGCGAGGTTTAACTGTTCAACTGGGTTCCCTGTGGGAGCTGTCGAGCTTTAGCGAGGCTGCGATGAGGCCCTGTCAGGCAATAGAGATGTCGACAGTCAGGCCGCCATCGCAGCCTCGCTAAAGCTCGACAGCTCCCACAGGGGGACCGAGTTTCCACAGGGGGGCGAGTTCCCACAGGGGAACCGGTTCCCATAGGAAATCCAGTTTTCGCTTCGGAGCTTCTTTGTCTGATGATCAGCGGAAGAACTCACCGGGTGTGGCGTCGAACTGCTGGCGGAAGGCGTTGATGAAGGCCGAGGTGGATTCGTAGCCGCAGGCCAGCGCCACATCGGTCACGCGTTCGCCTTGTTCCAGGGCGGGCAGGGCGCTCAACAATCGCAGGCGCTGGCGCCATGCGCGAAAGGTCAGGCCGGTGTCGCTCAGAAACAGCCGGCTGAGGGTTTTCTCGCTGACCGCCAGCTTCTGGCTCCACTGCCCCAGGGTGGTTTGCTGCTCCGGGTGCAGGTTCAGGCTGCGGTAAATCTGCCGCAAGCGGCCGTCGGCCGGCAGCGGCAACATCAGGTCGACCTGGGGCGCGGCGGCCAGTTGGTCCAGCACCACTTGGGCCAGCCGTCCATCCGGGCCATCCTCGGCGTATTCCACCGGCAATTCACTGAAGCTGCGAATCAACTCCCGCAACAGGCTGCTCACCGCCAGCACCTGGCAGCGGTCGGCCGCCCAGGCGGTGACGCTGCAATCGAGGTACAGGCTGCGCATCTCGGTATGGGGCGAACTGAACACCCGGTGTGGCATGCCGGCCGGTATCCACACGGCCCGCTGGGGTGGCGCGACGAAGCGTCCTACGCTGGTCTGGATCTCCAGCACCCCGGATATTGCGTAGGACAACTGCACCCACGGGTGACTATGGCGGCGGGTCAGCGCGCGGTTGGGCAGGGATTCGGTGCGGCCATACACCGGCCTGGGCAGGCTGGAAAGCCCGGGCACGCTGCGGCGCACGGTTTTGTCATGTCCTTTTGGCGGCATTTACTGGCTCATTGGCGTTAGTCGGTAACAAGCCGTTACGTTAGAGTCGCGACGATGCTCTTGGCAACCCCTGGAAGATTGGCCTATGACCCGCCCACGCTTTTTACCTGACAACTTCACCCTGACCCTGGTGGCCACGGTGATCCTCGCGTCCCTGCTGCCCGCCAGCGGCCAGACCGCCGTGGCCTTTGGCTGGGTGACCAACCTGGCCATCGCGCTGCTGTTTTTCCTGCACGGCGCGAAACTGTCGCGCCAGGCCATTGTTGCCGGTGCGGGTCATTGGCGCCTGCACCTGCTGGTGTTCAGCCTGACCTTCGTGCTGTTTCCGTTGCTGGGCCTGGCGCTCAAGCCGGTGTTGTCGCCGCTGATCGGTAAAGACCTGTACATGGGCATGCTCTATTTGTGTGCGTTGCCCGCCACCGTGCAGTCGGCGATTGCCTTTACCTCGCTGGCCCGGGGCAATATCCCGGCGGCGATTTGCAGCGCGGCGGCGTCGAGCCTGTTCGGGATCTTCCTGACGCCATTGCTGGTGACGTTGCTGCTGAATGTGCATGGCGATGGCGGCTCCACCGTAGATGCGATCCTGAAAATCAGTGTTCAATTGTTGCTACCGTTCATCGCCGGGCAAATCGCCCGTCGCTGGATCGGCGAGTGGGTAGGGCGTAACAAATCCTGGCTGAAGTTCGTCGACCAGGGTTCGATTTTGCTGGTGGTCTACGGCGCCTTCAGCGAAGCGGTCAACGAAGGCATCTGGCACCAGATTCCGTTGTGGGAACTGGGTGGCCTGGTGGTGGCGTGCTGTGTGTTGCTGGCGCTGGTGCTGGTGGCGTCCACGGTGCTGGGCAAGGCTTTTGGCTTCAGCCAGGAAGACCGGATCACCATCCTGTTCTGCGGCTCGAAGAAAAGCCTGGCCACCGGTGTGCCGATGGCCCAGGTGTTGTTTGCCGGGGCGAGCATGGGGGTGCTGATCTTGCCGCTGATGCTGTTTCACCAGATCCAGTTGATGGTCTGCGCGGCGCTGGCCCAGCGCTATGCCAAGCGTCCTGAGTCGATTCCCGAGCTGATGGGGCAAGTCGATCCCTGAATCGTCGTGTTACTATTTTTTGCGCGCGGCTCAAGGCCCGGCATCGGGCCGGCTTGATCTGCGCGCAAACGAGTACGACGACCTGTAAATGAGCATTTCCGCCGCAACACCTCAAGCCAACTGGCAACCGGTCTTCGCTCTCGCGTTGGCCGCTTTCGTTTTCAATACCACCGAATTTGTACCGGTCGGCCTGCTGAGTGCCATCGGCGCGAGCTTCGACATGCCCATCGCCAGCGTCGGCCTGATGCTGACCATCTATGCCTGGATCGTGTCCCTGACCTCGCTGCCGGTGATGCTGCTGACCCGTAACGTCGAGCGGCGCAAGCTGCTGATCGTGCTGTTCGGCATGTTTATCGCCAGCCATATCCTGTCCAGCGTGGCCACCAGCTTTGGCATCCTGATGCTCAGCCGGGTCGGCATTGCCCTGTCCCATGCGTTGTTCTGGTCCATTACCGCCTCCCTCGCGGTGCGTTTGGCGCCGGAGGGCAAGCAGGTGCAGGCCCTTGGGTTGCTGGCTACCGGTACTTCCCTGGCGATGGTTCTGGGTATCCCGCTGGGCCGCTTGCTGGGCGAAGCCATGGGCTGGCGCACCACCTTCCTGGTGATCGGCGCGTTTGCCGCCGGGCTGGTGTTCTGGCTGGCGCGCACCTTGCCGCTGCTGCCGAGCCAGAACTCCGGCTCGTTGCGCAGCCTGCCGCTGCTGTTCAAGCGCCCGGCGCTGGTGGCGTTGTATGTGCTGACGGCGATGGTGGTGACGGCGCAGTTCACTGCCTACAGTTATGTTGAGCCGTTTGTTGAAGGTGTTGCCGGTATGAGTGGCAATACGGTGACCCTGATCCTGCTGGTGTTTGGCGGCGCGGGGATCATTGGCTCGTTGTTGTTCAGTCTGGTGCATCGCTTTAATCCGCACCGGTTCCTGATCAGCGCGGTGACTATCCTGGCGCTGTGCCTGGCGTTGTTGCTGCCGTTGAGTGGCGAGGTGTCGTACCTGGTGACCCTGAGTGTGTTCTGGGGCATGGCCATCATGGGTTTTGGCCTGGCGTTGCAATCGAAGGTGCTGGTGCTGGCGCCGGATGCCACGGATGTGGCGATGGCGATGTTTTCCGGGATCTACAACATCGGTATTGGCGGTGGGGCGTTGATGGGCAGTTGGGTGGGCAGCCACTTTGGTTTTGCTTGGATCGGCGCGGCGGGCGGGTTGCTGGCAGCGGTGGCGTTGATTGGGTATTGCCTGGCGATTTATCGGTTTGGGCAGGGTGTGGCGCGTAGCCCTCTGTAGGAGGTAATTTTCATGGCAGTTCGTTTGATTAAACCGGCGGTATTCGCAGTGCTCGCCGGGTTTTCTGTGTTGTGGCTCAGCCCTGTGAGCCTGGCGGCCAGTTTTGACTGTGACCGGGCGAAGGCGCCTGACGAGAAAACCATCTGTGCCACGCGCTCCCTGAATGATCAGGACGTGACCATGGCGCTGCTCTATGACCTCAACCGGCACTTCATGGCCATGGGAGGGCGCGGTTCGTTGATGGATGATCAGGCTGTGTGGCTCAAGCAACGGCATACGTGCGGCGCCCAAGTCAGTTGCCTGAGCAAAGCCTATACGCAGCGGATTGCGATGTTGCGTAGCTTTATTGATGAGCGGGTGATGACGAAAGGGCCGTTCTGAATAACGGGCATAAAGGTACAACGCCGGCTAAAGTCAGTTTTCTCAACAGAGTCTGAAAGCACATCAACACACCGCAGCAGGTTTGCCATGGACGAAAAACCAAACGCGTTACACATAGCGGAAATTCCCTACGAGACCGGTGAGGTTCGATTCAGGTATTCGCGTTACCTGTCCGAGGACGGCACGCAATGGATTCGACATGGGCTTTTTCGCGCCTACCACCCAAACGGCAACCTGGCTTCCGAGGGGAATTACGTGGATGGCGCCGAACACGGCGACTGGCGGGACTACCACGACAATGGACAGGTCGCGGCGCAGGGCGTTTATGAGCGTGGCCAGGAAGTTGGGCTGTGGTCGTTATGGGATGCAGATGGATCTCTGGAGGAGTCCTCATGACCACTGAGCTTGCAGCGTCGCTGCACGAAGAGATCCAGTCGTTATGCAGTGCAGGTGATCAATTGGCCGATGACGGCCGTTATGAAGAGGCCATCGAGCAATACAACAAGGCCTGGATCTTGATCCCCGAGCCGAAAAATGATTGGGAAGCCTCCACCTGGGTATTGGCTGCCATCGCTGATGCATGCTTTTTATCCGGATTCAAAGGCTCAGCCCGGGATGCCTTGGACTATGCGATGACCTGTCCGGGCGGTCTCGGAAATCCGTTTTTACATCTGCGCCTGGGGCAGGTTTTGCTGGATCAGGGCCACGATGATCAGGCCGCCGATGAATTGATGCGGGCATACATGGGCGCAGGGGCCGAGATCTTTGACAACGAGGATGGGCGCTATCTGCGCTTTCTTGGCACGCGGGCAAATCTCTAGACGCGAGGGCGGGTGTTGATGTCCACGTTGGCAATGATCCGGCAGCAATGTTTGCTTTTGAATGGCGCGCGCGCCGTTGAGCCTGGGTTTCTTGATGAGGTGCAGAGCCACCTTGGCCTGGAGCTTGCGGATGATTTTCGTGAGGCTGCCGAGTTCTTCGATGGCTCTGGAATCTACGTTTTGCCCTTGCACGCAATAGGGTGGGCGCCTGCGCCGAATGTCCTGGACGAAACCAGACGTCTTCGAGAGCGTGCCGGGCTTGCGCGGCAGTTTTTGGTATTAGCCCAGCCGCCGGCCAGTTTGATCGTGATGGATTGCTCGGGCGGAGGCGGTCGGGTGATTTGGTGTGATGACGTGGATGTGTGCCGCCTGGGTAGGGAGGCCTTGTTGACTGCGCCGGATTCATGGCCGACGTATACCGCGTTTCTTGAATACCTGATCAGTGAAGAGCAGCAAGATCGTGTTGATCTGCCCGACGATAAAGCTTGATGCTACGAGCCTGGCTGAAGTCCGGCGAGAGGGTGACGCGGAGCGTCACGGTATGCATTCCCACGCAGAGCGTGGGAACGATCAAATGCTCAAAATTTGTTATGGGCTGTCCCAACCATAGTGAAAAATTGTTGGCTCACGACATTCTCCCTAATATCAGAATGCTTGATCCTACAGATCTTGTAATAATTTTAGATTGTAGGAAATTCCCGTTTCGCCTGTACGATTCAAGTCCTTTTCCCACAACAGGACCTACATGAACACCCTCTCGGAGCCTCCCAGTCGTCTTTCCCCAAGACATTCACTGCCGCCGTTCCCGCTGATCGCCTGCCTCCAGGCCAGGCACCCCGTCTTCCGATTGCCTACCCTTACCCGGTCCCTCGACCGTGCGTTGCCGTGCCCGGCATTCTGAAAAACTTGAAGAGATACTGAAAAATGGAATGGTTAGCGGATCCAACGGCCTGGCTCGGCCTGTTGACTTTGATTGTGCTGGAGCTGGTGCTGGGCATCGACAACCTGGTGTTTATCGCGATCCTGGCGGACAAGCTGCCGCCGGAGCAGCGTGACCGTGCGCGTCTGATCGGTTTGTCCCTGGCGTTGCTGATGCGTCTGGGCCTGTTGGCAAGTATTTCCTGGTTGGTGACCCTGACCCAACCGCTGTTCGAGGTGTTCGACAAGAGTTTCTCGGGCCGTGACTTGATCATGCTGTTTGGTGGTGTGTTCCTGTTGTTCAAGGCCACCATGGAATTGCATGAGCGCCTTGAGGGGCATGTGGCTCAGCGCACTGGCAACGTGGCTTATGCGATGTTCTGGCCGATCGTTGCGCAGATTGTGGTGCTGGATGCGGTGTTCTCCCTCGATGCGGTGATTACCGCCGTGGGCATGGTGGATGAGCTGGCGGTGATGATGATCGCGGTGATCATTTCCATCGGCCTGATGATCATTGCCAGCAAGCCGCTGACCCGTTTCGTCAACGCCCACCCGACGGTGATCATGCTGTGCCTGGGCTTCCTGATGATGATCGGTTTTGCCCTGACCGCAGAGGGCCTGGGCTTCCACATTCCCAAAGGCTATCTGTACGCGGCCATCGGCTTCTCGATCCTGATCGAGCTGTTCAACCAGATCGCCCGGTCGCGCCGCAAGAAGTCGGCCCAGGGCACGCTGCCGAGGCGTGAGCGCACGGCCCACGCCGTGATGCGTTTGCTCGGCGGGCGTAATCTGGCAGTGGAGGAGGTGGGTGAAGAGGTCGCCGACCTGCTGGATAACCCTGATGCCAACGGCGGGCCGCTGTTCGACCGGCGCGAGCGGGTGATGATCAGTGGCGTGCTGCAACTGGCTGAACGCCCGATCCGTACGCTGATGACGCCTCGGGCGAAGGTGGACTCTATAGATCTGTCGGACGATCCCGACACTATCCGCCTGAAACTGATGCATTCGTCTTACTCGCGCCTGCCCTTGATCCGCAACGGTAATGTCGACGAGCCATTGGGCTTTGTGCACAAGAAGGAGTTGCTCAAGGAATACCTGGCCGGTAACGAGCCGAACCTGGAGCACCTGGCGCGCCGGGCGGTCAACTTGCTGGAGAGTTTTTCGATTCTCAATGCCTTGGAGCAGATGCGTCAGGAGTCGACTCACATTGCCTTCGTGATCAACGAATTTGGCGACTTTATCGGGGTGTTGAGCATGACCGATATCCTCGAGTCCATCGCCGGTGAGTTGCCGGATGCGAGTGAGGTCGAAGGCCCGGATATCGTCGAGGAGGAGGGTGGTTTTCGCGTCAATGGCGCCTTGAACCTCAACCTGATCCGCCAGCGCACCGGCTTCAAGGCTGTGGCGACGGAGGATTACCAGACCCTGGCCGGGCTGGTGATGAGCCTGCTGGATCGACTGCCGGTGGTCGGTGACAGCCTGGAACATGAAGGCTGGCGCCTGACCGTGGCGGCGGTGGAGGAGCGGCGGGTCACGCAGGTGTTGCTGGCCCCTCTTTAACGGGTGAATTTCATTCGACGCTGGGCTGGCCTTTGGATAGCATCGCCGCTCACTGAACCGTTAAGGAAGGGTTACCCGAATGACTTTGGACGTGCTTAAGATTTCTGCATTCTGTGACGGCAACCAGGGCGGTAACCCTGCAGGTGTTTGGATCGGTGACAGCCTGCCGGAAGCTGTAGAAATGCAGCGTATCGCCCACGAAGTCGGGTTTTCGGAAACCGTATTTGCCTGCCCGCAGGATGACGGCTGGCGCGTGCGGTACTTCGCGCCGGAGTCCGAAGTTGCGTTTTGCGGGCATGCCACCATCGCCCTCGGTGCGGCCTTGAGCCTGGCGCTGGGCGATGGCGAATTCCACCTGGCGTTGAACAATGGCGATATCTCGGTCAGCGGTCGCAGCGAAGGCGACCTGATCGAGGCCGCGCTGCAATCCCCGCCAACCCGCAGCGCACCGGCCAACGATGCCCTGGTGGACGCGGGCCTGACCTTGTTCGGTTACACCCGCAATGACCTGGACCCGAGCATTCCGCCGGCGATCATCCATGCCGGCATTTCCCACCTGGTGCTGGCGCTCGACAGCCGCGCCAAACTCAGCCAGATGCACTATGAACTGGAAGCCGGTCGCCGCTACATGACCGACGCCGGTTTGGGCACCGTGGTGCTGGTGTTTGCCGAAAGCCCGACGCTGTTCCACACCCGCAACCCGTTTGCGGTGGGCGGCGTGTACGAAGACCCGGCCACCGGTGCCGCGACCGCTGCCTTTGCCGGCTACCTGCGGGACCTGGGCTGGCCGCACAACGGGCGCATCGACATCATTCAAGGCGAGGACATGGGCAGCCGTTCGCGCCTGCAGGCGCAGATCACCGATGAAAAGGGTGCCTCGATTCGGGTTTCGGGTACGGCGCGGTTGATGTTGGAGGACTGATTCTGGTCCTGGCGAACGTCTCCCTCAGCGTTTTTTCGTCGAACCCCTCCAGCTTATTGATCATCTTGCCATTCTGGAAAACCAGCAGGGTAGGCGTGCCGGTAACCTCGGGATGCCTAGGGGTTCGGGCAGTGTCGAGCACCAGGCTCTTCACGGAACTGGCGTATTTCCCGGCAATCCGTTCAAACAGTGGCCCGGCTTCCCCGCAGGCCGGGCAGTGCTGCGAAACAAACAGCATGAACACCGTTCTATGCGTCTTGAGCAACTGCTGATACTGCTCGGCATCGGCAATCACCGCCGTTGCAATTCCCATGATGATCTCCTTGAGCGAAAGGCCTGGCCCACGCTAATCCCGGCGATCAAAACCGTCTACTGTCAAAACTAACAGGTACCCACCTCCAAGTAGCCCATTGTGGCGAGGGAGCTTGCTCCCGCTGGGCTGCGCAGCAGCCCCAAAGCCTTCAGCGCTCCGCCCGCTCCCGAGCCTTCTTCGCCAACCCCACGCACTGCTTATAGTCACCCTGATCCTTGGCATCCTTGGCCCTCCGATACCCATGATGATTCTGCGTGGTGTAGTTCGTACTGAACGCCGCCTTCAGCCTGACCAGCTCGGCCTTGCATTCGCGCCGGTCATCCTTGGCGAACACCTGGGTGGCAAACGCCAGCGACAACAACATAAGGACAAGACTGATCTTCATCTGAACGCGTTCCTTGGGGGGGTCGATCATCTGCCAAGACTAGCCCAGCCACGGAATTCTTCCATCCGGCCACTGCACCGCTTTCGTGCACGGTAACGACCCGCACCCGCACACAAATGTGGCCTGCCACCCCGGTGTGTAGCCAACGGTAGCAATCTGATTGCAGCAGCCGGCCCAGTGCCTTATCGCTGATAAAAATCTATCCCGTTGATTTAAAAAGAAATTAATCCCGAAATATTTTTCTGTTACTGCGTGTGGCACACTTTCTGCTGTCTATTCCGTTGTTACATACTAGGTTCCGGTATAGCGGAATACACAATCCCTGGAGTGCTTGTCATGCATCACCGACCTTCCGTGTTCAAAGCGTGTGTTTTTCTCTTCGCCGCATCGGCTTCCCTCGCCAGCGTAGTGCAGGCGGCGGACAGCAAGCTCGATACAGTGCTCAAGCGTGGGCACCTGATCGTGGGTACAGGCAGTACCAATGCGCCGTGGCACTTCCAGGGAGCGGATGGCAAGTTGCAGGGTTTTGACATCGACATCGGCCACATCGTGGCCAAGGGTCTGTTCAATGACCCGAGCAAAGTCGAATACGTGGTGCAGTCTTCCGATGCCCGCATTCCCAACCTGTTGACCGACAAGGTCGACATGAGCTGCCAGTTCATCACCGTCACGGCAAGCCGTGCGCAGCAGGTGGCCTTCACCCTGCCGTACTACCGCGAAGGTGTGGGCCTGCTGCTGCCGGCCAACAGCAAGTACAAGGAAATCGAAGACCTGCAGGCCGCCGGCGACAGCGTCACCGTGGCCGTGCTGCAAAACGTCTACGCCGAAGAGCTGGTGCACCAGGCATTGCCCAAAGCCAAGGTCGACCAGTACGACAGCGTCGACCTGATGTACCAGGCCGTGAACTCCGGGCGTGCCGACACCGCCGCCACCGACCAGTCCTCGGTCAAGTACCTGATGGTGCAAAACCCGGGCCGCTACCGCAGCCCGAGCTACGCCTGGAGTCCGCAAACCTATGCGTGCGCCGTCAAGCGTGGCGACCAGGACTGGCTGAACTTCGTCAACACCGCCCTGCATGAAGCCATGACCGGTGTGGAATTCCCAATGTACAAGGCCTCGTTCAAGCAATGGTTCGGTGTGGACCTGCCGGAGCCTGCGATCGGTTTCCCGGTTGAGTTCAAGTAATTCGTAAACCCTGGGGCGTCGCTGACGGCGCCCCAATCAGGTACTGCCGACCATGAACTATCAGTTGAACTTTGCCGCTGTGTGGCGCGATTTCCCCAGCTTGCTGGCGGGGCTCGGCCTCGGCCTTGAACTGGCACTGCTGTCCATCGCCGTCGGTTGCGTGATCGGCCTGTTGATGGCGTTTGCGATGCTGTCCAAACACCGTGCGCTGCGCATCGTGGCCTCGGTGTATGTGACGGTGATCCGCAACACCCCGATCCTGGTGCTGATCCTGTTGATCTACTTCGCCTTGCCCAGCCTGGGTATCCGGCTGGACAAGATCCCTTCGTTCATCATCACCCTGTCGTTGTACGCCGGTGCCTACCTCACCGAAGTCTTCCGCGCAGGCCTGCTGAACATTCCCAAGGGGTTGCGTGAAGCGGGCCTGGCCATTGGCCTGGGCGAATGGCGTATCCGCGCGTACATCACCGTGCCGGTGATGCTGCGCAACGTGCTGCCGGCGCTGTCGAACAACTTTATCTCGCTGTTCAAGGACACCTCCCTCGCGGCCGCCATCGCGGTGCCGGAGCTGACCTATTACGCCCGCAAGATCAACGTCGAAAGCTACCGGGTGATTGAAACCTGGATGGTCACGACCGCGCTCTACGTGGCTGCCTGTTACCTCATTGCCATGCTGCTCCGTTACCTGGAACAGCGTTTGGCAATTCGCCGCTAAGGAGCGCCCATGTACGAATCCCCCAGCTGGCTGCATGAGTTGTGGATCGCCCGGGAAACCCTCTGGGCGGGGTTCCAGACCAGCGTCTACTGCTCGGCCCTGGCCATTATCTTCGGCACCCTGATCGGCATCGTCGCCGGCTTGGTACTGACCTACGGCAAATTCTGGATGCGCGCACCGTTTCGCCTGTACGTCGACCTGATCCGCGGTACGCCGGTGTTTGTGCTGGTATTGGCGTGCTTCTATATGTTGCCGGCGCTTGGCTGGCAGATCACTGCGTTCCAGGCCGGTGCCGTGGGCCTGACGCTGTTCTGCGGCTCTCACGTTTCGGAAATCGTGCGCGGTGCATTGCAGGCCATTCCCAAGGGGCAACTGGAAGCGGGCAAGGCCATCGGCCTGACCTTCTATCAATCCCTGGGCTACGTGCTGTTACCCCAGGCGCTGCGGCAGATCCTGCCGACCTGGGTCAACTCGTCCACCGAAATCGTCAAGGCTTCCACCTTGCTGTCGGTGATCGGTGTGGCCGAGCTGCTCCTCAGCACCCAACAGGTCATCGCCCGGACGTTCATGACCCTGGAGTTCTACCTGTTTGCAGGCTTTATGTTTTTTGTCATCAACTACGCCATCGAATTGTTGGGGCGTTACATTGAAAAGCGGGTGGCGTTGCCATGAACCAACTCTCAAAAGAAAGCCAGCCACTGCTGAACATTCGCGGCCTGCGTAAACAGTACGGCCCGGTGGAAGTGCTCAAGGGCGTCGACCTGAGCATGCAGCGCGGCAACGTCGTGACATTGATCGGCTCCAGCGGTTCGGGCAAGACCACGCTGCTGCGTTGCGTCAACCTGCTGGAAGAATTCCAGGGCGGCCAGATCACCCTCGACGGTGAATCCATCGGCTACAGCGAGGTCGGCGGCAAGCGCGTGCGCCACCCGGAGCGGGTGATCTCCCAGCACCGCGCGATGACCGGCATGGCGTTCCAGCAGTTCAACCTGTTCCCGCACCTGACCGCCTTGCAGAACGTCACCCTGGGCCTGCTCAAGGTCAAGAAGATGGGCAAGGACGAAGCGGTTGCACTGGCGGAAAAATGGCTGGACCGTGTCGGCCTGCTGGAGCGCCGCAATCACTTCCCGGGCCAACTGTCGGGCGGCCAGCAACAGCGCGTGGCGATTGCCCGGGCGATTGCGATGAACCCGAGCCTGATGCTGTTCGACGAAGTCACCTCGGCCCTGGACCCGGAACTGGTGGGCGAAGTGCTCAGCGTAATCAAGGGTTTGGCGGAAGAGGGCATGACCATGTTGCTGGTCACCCACGAAATGCGCTTTGCCTATGAAGTCTCGGACAAGATCGTCTTCATGAACCAGGGCCGCATTGAAGAACAAGGGCCGCCGAAAGACATTTTCGAACGCCCGCAATCGCCGCGACTGGCGGAATTTCTCAAGAACATTCGTTTTTAAATCATCACTTCAGGAGATCCATTATGAGCATTACTCGTTACGGCACCGGCGCCACTGCAGGCGGCGGCCAGCCTCGTCCTTTCGCCCGCGCGGTGGAAGCGGATGGCTGGTTGTACGTGTCGGGCCAGGTGCCGGCGGTGGACGGTGAAATCATCACGGGCGGGATCGTCGAGCAGACCCACCAGACCATGCGCAACGTGGTGGCGATTCTCGAAGAAGCCGGCTACGCCCTTGAAGACGTGGTGCGCGTCGGTGTATGGCTGGAAGACCCGCGGGATTTCTGGAGCTTCAACAAAGTCTTCGGCGAATACTTCAACCCGGAACATGCTCCGGCGCGGGCGTGTGTGCAGGCGAACATGATGGTCGATTGCAAGGTTGAGATCGATTGCGTGGCCTACAAGAAAAAAGGCTAAATGCCCGTCTCTTGAGACCACAGGAGACCCAATGTGGGAGCGGGCTTGCTCGCGAAAGCGGTGTGTCAGTGAATACATCTACAACTGATCCACCGCTTTCGCGAGCAAGCCCGCTCCCACAGGGGATCTGTGTTGATAGCTACATCTTCAAACGGGACCGACGACTGCCATGACCGAAGACACCATCAAACGCCGCGCCAAAGGCCTCGACCGGGCGTTCGATATCCTCGATTTCCTCAAGGAAATCGGCCAGCCCCTGCGCCCGAATGACATCGCCAGCGGCATCGGCAGCCCCAAATCCACGGTCTACGAATTGGTGGCCTCGCTGCTGGAACGGCGCATCCTCGAAACCGTCGGCAAGGACGGTCACGTCTACCTCGGCCGTCAGCTGTACTTCCTCGGCCAGGCCCACCTGCGCCATTTCGACCTGACCCGCGAAGCCGACCACGCCCTGCAGGAAATCGTCAGCCAAACCCACGAAACCGCCCAGATGTGCCTGCTCAATGGCCGCAAATACACCGTGGCCCTGATGCGCGAAGGCGAGCGGCATTTCCGCATTTCCTCAGACATCGGCGAGAACGCGCCGATCCCCTGGACCGCCTCCGGCCGCCTGCTGCTGGGCCACCTGAGCGACCAGCAAATCATCGACCTGATCGACTACGACGACTTCATCCTCCCGGACGGTCAGCGCCTGCCTCTGGAAACCTTCCTCGGGCAAATCCGTCAGGCCACCCTCGACGGATTCTTCTCCTTCGACAGTGTCGCCGACACCTTCACCCACTGCTTTGCCGCCCCGGTTCGGGACGCCCAAGGCATCAGCATTGCGACCCTGTGCATCGTCGCCCCACGGGCCGATGCGATCAAAAACTACAACGACTACCGCCGGGTGCTGATCGACAGTGCGAACAACCTGGCCCGTCGCATCAACGAATAGGAAACCCTTATGTCTGCCTTCAATGCCGTTGAAAAAGGCGCCGCCGCCATCGGTGCACATCTGGTCCGTGACGTCAGCCTGCCAGCCCTGGTGTTGCACCGTGACGCCCTGGAACACAACATCCGCTGGATGCAGGATTTCGTCAGCAACAGCGGTGCGCAATTGGCGCCTCACGGCAAGACCAGCATGATGCCCGCGCTGTTCCAGCGGCAGATCGAGCAGGGCGCCTGGGGCATCACCCTGGCCAACGCCGTGCAGACCCGCGCTGCGTACGCCGGTGGGGTTCGCCGGGTGTTGATGGCCAACCAACTGGTGGGCGCGCCGAACATGGCGCTGATCGCCGACCTGCTGGCCGACCCCGAATTCGACTTCCACTGCATGGTCGACCACCCGGACAACGTCGCCGACCTGGGCCTGTTCTTCGCCGCCCGTGGCCTGCGCTTGAACGTGATGATCGAATACGGCGTGGTCGGCGGGCGTTGCGGTTGCCGCACCGAACAACAGGTGCTCGACCTGGCCAAGGCGATCAAGGCCCAGCCTGCGCTGGCCCTCACCGGCATCGAAGGCTACGAAGGGGTGATCCATGGCGAGCACGCCATCAGTGGCATCCGCGAATTCGCCGCCTCTCTGGTACGCCTGGCCGTCGACCTGCAAAACAGCGGCGCCTTCGACCTGGCCAAGCCCATCATTACCGCCTCGGGGTCGGCCTGGTACGACCTGATTGCCGAATCCTTCGAAGCCCAGAACGCCGCTGGCCGTTTCCTCAGCGTATTGCGCCCGGGCAGCTACGTGGCTCACGACCACGGCATCTACAAAGACGCGCAGTGCTGCGTACTGGACCGTCGCAGCGACCTCAACGAAGGCCTGCGCCCGGCGCTGGAAGTCTGGGCCCATGTGCAGTCGCTGCCGGAGCCGGGCTTCGCGGTGATCGCCCTGGGCAAGCGCGACGTCGCCTACGACGCCGGCCTGCCGGTGCCGCTCAAGCGCTACAAGGCTGGCGTGCTGCCAGCCGAGGGTGATGACGTGACCGCGTGCAAGGTCACCGCCGTGATGGACCAGCATGCGTTCATGGTCGTCGCACCGGGGGTTGAGTTGCGCATTGGCGATATCATCTCCTTCGGCACATCCCACCCGTGCCTGACTTTCGACAAGTGGCAAGTGGGTAATCTGGTGGATGAGCAGTTGCAGGTGATCGAAAGCCTGCATACCTGCTTCTAGACCGAGTCGCGCCTTTCGCGAGCAAGCCCGCTCCCACATTCGACCGAGTTCCTTCAGTTGAAATGCATTCAAATGTGGGAGCGGGCTTGCTCGCGAAGAGGCCCTCCAGTACATCGAGAGACCCCAGGCATGAACACACAACCCCGCATCGCCCTGATCGGCGAATGCATGATCGAACTGCAACACCGCGCCGACGGCAGCCTGCAACAAAGCTTCGGCGGCGACACCCTGAACGCCGCCGTCTACCTGCGCCGCGAACTGGGTGAACCGAGCACCGTCGACTACGTCACCGCCCTGGGCGATGACAGCTTCAGCGATGCCATGTGCAAGCACTGGGCCGAAGAAGGCCTGGGCCTGGGCATGGTCCAGCGCCTGCCCGGGCGCCTGCCGGGTTTGTACTGCATCCAGACCGATGCCAACGGCGAACGCAAATTCCTCTACTGGCGCAATGAAGCGGCCGTGCGCGACTGCTTCACCACTCCGGCGGCCGAGCCGATCCTGGCAGCGTTGCCGACGTACGACGTGGTGTATTTCAGCGGCATCACCCTGGCGGTGCTGGGCGAAGTGGGCCGTGCGCGCCTGCTGGAAACCCTGGTCGAAACCCGCAAGCGCGGCGGCAAGGTGGTGTTCGACAACAACTACCGGCCACGCCTGTGGGCCAGCGTGGACGCCGCACGCGCGGCGTATCACGCGGTGTTGGCCGAGGTGGATATCGCCTTGCTGACCGAGGATGACGAACGGGTGTTGTTCGGCTATGAAGACAGCGAGCAGGTGTTTGCGGCGTACCCGACGATTGCCGAGGTGGTGCTCAAGCGGGGGGCGGATGCGTGTTTGATTCGCTGGGAGGATGGGCGGTTCGAGGTGCCGGCGCTGGTGGTGGAGAAGGTGGTCGACACTACGGCGGCGGGGGATTCGTTCAGTGCGGCGTACCTGGCCAGTCGGCTCAAGGGCGGCTCGCCGCAGGATGCAGCACTGGCCGGGCATCGGTTGGCGAGCCGGGTGATTCAGGTGCCAGGTGCACTCATTCCCCGAGACTAACGCTGATCGTTCCCACGCTCCGCGTGGGAATGCAGCCAGGGACGCTCTGCGTCCCAAGAGCGGACGCAGAGCGTCAGGTGAGGCATTCCCACGCGGAGCGTGGGAACGATCAGCCATCAATCGCGGTAAAACACTTGCACCAGGTGATACCCGAACTTGCTCTTGATCGGCCCATGAACCACCTTCACGGGCTTCTTGAAGATCACCGCATCAATTACCCCCACCATCTGCCCCGGCCGCACTTCACCCAAATCACCGCCGCGCTTGGCGGAAGGGCAGGTGGAGTACTTCTTGGCCAACACATCAAACGCTTCGCCCTTGGCAATACGCTGCTTGAGCTGTTCGGCTTCCTCACTGGTTTTCACCAGAATGTGACGGGCTTGGGCTTTCATTGATCGGTCCTGATGTGAAACGGCGCGCGATTATGCCTGAAGTCAGGCCTCTGAGCTGATCATGCTGCGGATTTTGTTGGCCAGCAGGTCAATCGAAAACGGCTTGGCCACCATGTCCATGCCTTCCTCCAGGAACCCCTGGCGCTCGGCGGCTTTCTCGGCGTAACCGGTCATGAACAGCACCTTCAGGTCCGGCCGGTGTTGCCGGGCGATTTCCGCCAGTTGCCTGCCGTTCATCCCCGGCAAGCCCACATCAGTCACCAGCAAATCCACGCGCAAGTCGGACTCCAGCAACGGCAGCGCCGCCCGTGCATCCGCCGCCTGGTGTGCGGTGTAGCCCAGTTCATCCAGCACATTCACCACCAGCATCCGCACTGCCGGGTCGTCCTCGACCACCACCACGGCTTCGCCTTCCAGCGCTACCGGGGCTTCGCCCTGGGTAGCGGGCGTGGTCCGCTCCAGTGCCGTGCCATGCAGGCGCGGCAGGTACAGGCGCACGCAGGTGCCCTGGCCCGGTTCGCTTTGGATGGTCACGTGGCCGCCGGATTGCTGTGCAAACCCATAGATCATCGACAGCCCAAGGCCGGTACCCTGGCCGATGGGCTTGGTGGTGAAGAACGGGTCGAAGGCCTTGGCGAGGATTTTCGCGGTCATGCCGGCGCCGTTGTCGCTCACGCCGAGCATCACATAGTCGCCGGCCTTGACCGGTTCCAGGGTGGTGATGTCGGTGCCGTCGAGGTAGCTGTTGGCGGTTTCGATGCACAATTGCCCACCGTCGGGCATCGCATCGCGGGCGTTGATCACCAGGTTGAGCAGGGCGTTTTCCAGCTGGCTGGCGTCGGTGTTCACCGGCCACACGTCGGTGCCCAGTTGCACCTTGAGTTCGATGTGCGCGCCCTTGGTGCGGCGGAACAGGTCTTCCAGGGACGCCACCAATTGATTCGGGTCGACCGGCTTGCGGTCCAGGGATTGGCGGCGGGAGAAGGCCAGCAGGCGATGGGTCAGCGCAGCGGCGCGATGGGCCGAGGATACGGCGGCGTCGGTGAAACGGCCGATCTCGTCGCTGCGCCCGGCGGCGATATAGCGTTGCATCAGGTCCAGGCTGCCGATGATCCCGGTGAGCATGTTGTTGAAGTCATGGGCGATGCCGCCGGTGAGCTGGCCGACCGCTTCCATCTTCTGGGCATGGCGCAGGGCGTCTTCGGCACGCTCGCGCTCGAACATCTCGTTTTGCAGGCGCTGGTTGGCTTCGGCCAGGGCCTGGGTGCGCTGGCTGACGCGCTCTTCGAGGTTTTCGTTGAGGTGGCGCAGGGCTTCCTCGGTGAGTTTGCGCTCGGTCTCGTCGATTACAAAAATATAGAAACCGTTGACTGAACCGTCAGCGCTGAAACGCGGCAGGTACTTCATCAGCGCGTGGCGTGGCCGCCCGTCATGGTGCGGGGTGACGGTAACGAAACTGCACGCCTTGCCCTTGAGTGCCGCCTCGATCTTGTCGACGCGCCCGGCATAGATTTCGTCGCCCACGACTTCGCGGATGCTCTTGCCGTACAGCTCCTGCGGGGTCATGCCGTACCATTCCAGATAGGCACTGTTGTTCAGGCGAAAACGCTGCTCGTGGTCGACATAACCGATCAACACCGGCATGGCGTTGATGATCAGTTGCAGCTCGGTCTGGCTTTGGCGCAGGGCCTGTTCGGTGTGCTTGCGTTCGGTCAGGTCGAGGGCGGCGCCGAGAAAACGCGCCGGTCGGCCATGGTGATCCTTGTAGCAACGGCCCCGGGCAAACACCCAGCGCACTTCGCCGTCGGCGCGCTGCAGGCGGTATTCCTCGGCGTACTCGGTGCCGTGGGTGATGCAGTGCTTGATGCTGCGGGCCACCATGCCACGGTCTTCGGGGTGCACGCCTTGCAGGTAGTCGCTGATGGGCAGCAGGTCGGCGTCGCACGGGTCAACCCCATGCAGTTGGGCGAAATGGGCGTCGGCGATAAAGCGGTCTTCGCCGATATCCCAGTCCCAGGTGCCCACGGCATCGGTGGCGGCCAGGGCCAGCTGCAGGCGTTGCTCGGTGTTGCGCTGGGCCTTGAGGCTGTTCTCGGTGCGCTGCTGCAGTTCCAGGGCGATGCGCCGGCGCTCGTTGGTTTCGATGGCGGTAATCAGGATCCCGGCGACCTCGCCACGTTCGTCGCGGATCGGGCTGTAGGTCAGGTCGAGCCAGATCTCGGTGTCGCGGTCGTTGCGCTGCAGGACGAAACGCTGCTCGGTGAAGGTGCGCACCTGGCCCATGAGGACGGCGCTGTAGATCGGGTCGGTAAACGGCTTGAGCTCAGGCCAGATCAGGTCAGCCGGTTGGCCGAAGGCGGCCGGATGCTTGTTGCCCGCCAGCATCGCGAAGCCATCGTTGTAGATCTGGGTGAGTTCGGCGCCCCACAGCAACAGCATCGGCATCGGTGAATGGATCACGATGTCGACGGCTGTACGGAGGCTTTGCGGCCAATCAATGGCGTCACCGAGGGGGCTTCGTGCCCAGTCCAGCCGCGCAATCAGTGCTGCGGCCTCGCTGCCGGTGGGTGATACGTTCATGTAAATGCCCTGCGCGTAACGCTTGAAGAATGACAAAAGCCGATTATCCCGCGACCCGGGGCCGGCTTTCCACCCTCGAAAAATAGCATGCTTGAGGGGTTTGTCTTCAAATGAGTGCTTAAAGGCTAAAACGTTTCATCTTTCTGCCAGCTCCCGGCGATCACGAAATTGCTCCAGCGCTTCGGGGTTGGCCAGTGCGTCGGTGTTCTTGACCGCCTCCCCATGCACCACGTTGCGGACCGCCAGCTCGACGATCTTGCCGCTGATGGTGCGCGGGATATCCGTCACCGCGAGGATCTTCGCCGGCACGTGGCGCGGCGTGGTGTTGGCGCGGATCACCTGGCGGATCTGCTGCTCCAGGCCGTCGTCCAGTTCGATGCCATCGTTGAGGCGCACAAACAGCACCACCCGCACGTCATCCTGCCAGCGTTGGCCGATGGCCAGGCTTTCCAGGACCTGAGGCACTTTTTCCACCTGGCGATAGATCTCTGCGGTGCCGATGCGCACGCCGCCGGGGTTGAGCACGGCGTCCGAGCGGCCATGGATCAGCAAGCTGCCATTGGGTCGCTGTTCGGCGTAGTCGCCCTGGGCCCACACGCCCGGGAACTGGCTGAAATACGAGGCCCGCAGTTTTTCCTGGTGCGGGTCATTCCACAGGCCGATGGGCATTGCCGGGAAGTGCCGGGTGCACACCAGTTCGCCTTTTTCGCCCACCAGCGGGTGGCCCTGGTCGTCCCACACTTCGATAGCCATTGCCAGGCTCTTGCACTGCATCTCGCCACGGCGCACCGGCAGCACCGGGTTGCCGATCACGAAGCAGGACACGATGTCGGTGCCGCCCGACATCGACGACAGGCACAGCTCGGGCTTGATCTCGCGGTACACGTAGTCGTAGCTCTGGGGTGACAGCGGCGAGCCGGTAGAAATCAGGCCCTTGAGGCTGCCCAGGTCATGGCTCAGCCGCGGTTGCAGCCCGGCTTTCTCCAGGGTGGCGAGGAACTTGGGGCTGGTGCCGAACACGCTGATTTTTTCCTGGTCGATCAGGTCCATCAGGCGTTCCGGCCCGGGGTGAAACGGCGAGCCGTCATACAGCACCGCCGTGGCGCCGATGGCCAGTACCGACACCAGCCAGTTCCACATCATCCAGCCACAGGTGGTGTAGTAGAACAGGCAGTCGTCCCGCGACAGGTCGGCGTGCAGGCCGTGCTCCTTGAGGTGGGTGAGCAGCACGCCGCCGGTGCCGTGGATGATGCACTTGGGCACGCCGGTGGTGCCGCTGGAATAGAGGATGTACAGCGGCTGATCGAAGGGCACGGCGACGAAATCGGGCTCGCCGCCGGGGCTGTAGAAGTCGTCCCAGAGCGCGACGTGGGCCCGGGTCTGATACTCCTCGGGACGCGCCTGCGGGCGGGCATACGGCACGATGATCAGTTGTTGCAGGGACGGCAGCCGTTCGAGGATTTCATTGAGCTTGCTGCTTTGGTCGATGACCTTGCCGGCGTAGCGGTAACCGGCGCAGGTGATCAGCACCTTGGGTTCGATCTGGCCGAAGCGGTCGATCACGCCCTGGGTGCCGAAGTCCGGCGAGGAGCACGACCAGATGGCGCCGAGGCTGGTGGTGGCGAGCATGCCCACCAGGGTTTGCCAGGTGTTGGGCATACACGCGGCCACCCGGTCCCCCACGCCCACGCCGGCCGCCCGCAGGCTGCGTTGCAGGCCGGCGACATGGCGGGCCAGTTCGGCGTAGGTCAGTTGCTCGCGTTGGCCGTCTTCGCTGATCGCGACCACGGCGGGGTGATCGTCGCGGCGGCGCAGCAGGTGTTCGGCAAAGTTCAGGGTAGCGCCGGGAAACCACTGGGCGCTGGGCATCTCGGCGTCTTCGATCAGTACCGCGCTGGGCGGCGTGCGGAACTGCACGTCGAAGAACTCGACAATCGACTGCCAGAAGTCCGGACGCTGGTCGATGCTCCACTGGTGCAGGGCCGGGTAGTCGCTGATCTGCAAGGCATGGCGATCATTGATGAAGCGCCGGAACTGGTCCATCCGGGTGTTGTGGATGCGTTCGGGGGAGGGTTGCCAGAGTATTTCGGACATAAGGAAATCTCTTTTTTATTATCTGATCTATCTAACGACACCGATCAAAATGTGGGAGCGGGCTTGCTCGCGAATGCGGTGGGTCAGTTCCAGATGTGTTAACTGATACACCG
>NZ_JBYSWF010000070.1:0-37144 GCF_058780865.1 Pseudomonas sp. GP01-A4 | reverse complement strand
GCCGGAGTGAGGGAACGCCGAGCCTAGGCGAGGCGCCGACAGGCGGGGCAGAGCGCTTTGGTTACTTTGCCGCTTTTTTGCAAAGTGACTCGCTGTAAGAGCGAAACCATAAGCCGCCGTTACCTAAATAACGGATAAACACCCCTCACCCCCCCTTCAACTCTTCAATCATAATTTCCCGCATCCGAAACTTCTGGATCTTCCCCGTCACCGTCATCGGAAACTCATCCACAAACTTGAAATGCTTGGGCATCTTGAAGTGCGCAATCCGCCCCTTGCACCACGTCTGCAGCTCAAGCTCATTGGCCACATGCCCCGGATGAAACTTGATCCACGCCACAATCGCCTCACCGTAACGCTCATCCGGAATCCCGATCACCTGCACATCCGCCACCGCCGGATGAGTAAAGAAAAACTCCTCCAACTCCCGCGGGTAAACGTTCTCGCCACCACGAATGATCATGTCCTTGTTACGCCCGGCGATGCACACATACCCATGTTCATCCATGGTCGCCAGGTCGCCGGTGTGCATCCAGCCCGCCTCGTCGATAGCCTCACGAGTGCTGTCAGGATTATTCCAGTAACCGAGCATCACGCTGTAGCCACGGGTACACAGCTCCCCTACCTGGCCCCGAGCAACCGTGTTACCGGCGTCATCGATAATCTTGCTTTCCAGCTGTGGCTGGGTCCGGCCAACCGTCGTAACACGCCGCTCAAGGTCATCATCCGGCCCGGTCTGCAACGACACCGGGCTGGTTTCCGTCATGCCATAGGCAATCTGCACCTCACTCATGTGCATCTCGCTGATAACCCGGCGCATCACCTCGATCGGACAAGTGGCGCCCGCCATGATCCCGGTGCGCAGGCGCGACAGGTCGAACTCGGCGCGGCGCGGGTGATCAAGCATGGCGATAAACATGGTAGGCACCCCGTATAGCCCGGTGGCCTGTTCTTCGGCGACGGCAGCCAGGGTCAGCAATGGGTCGAAACCGTCACTCGGGTAGATCATCGTGGTGCCATGGGTGATGCAGCCCAGGTTACCCATCACCATGCCAAAGCAGTGATACAGCGGCACCGGGATCACCAGGCGATCTTGCGCCGTCAGGCCCAGGCTTTCGCCAACCATGTAGCCGTTATTGAGGATGTTGTGGTGACTGAGGGTGGCGCCCTTGGGGAAGCCGGTGGTGCCGGAGGTGTACTGGATATTGACGGGTTGATCGAAGTGCAGGCCGGCCTGGCGGATCTGCAATTGCTCGGGCGGGACGCCTGCCCCGAGGGCCGCCAATTGCGACCAGGGCGTAAACCCCGGGGGCGGGCTGGGATCAAGGCTGATGATGCCGCGCAGGTCAGGTTGAAGCTCCTGCAACATGCCGTGGTAATCGGAGGTCTTGAACGACCCGGCGCACACCAACCACTGGCAACCGGATTGCTTGAGTACGTACTCCAATTCACTGCTGCGATACGCCGGGTTGATATTGACCAAAATCACGCCGATTTTGGCGCTGGCGACCTGGCTGATGCACCACTCGGCGCAGTTGGGGGCCCAGATGCCCAAGCGGTCGCCGGCCTGCATCCCCAAGGCCAGGAACGCACGTGCATGCAAGTCAACCGTCTCTGCCAGTTGCCGCCAGGTGAAGCGACGCTGTTGATGGCCCACGACCAAGGCTTCGCCGTCGGAGTAGCGCGAAACCGTTTGATCAAAGGCCTGGCCGATAGTCATGGCCAGCAAGGCCTTGTCCTGACAGCCGCGGCTGTAGCTCTGATTCGATTGATCCATAACGACCCCTGTTGTCTTTTTTGTAGGTTGACGTAAACGTAAACTACGATTGACAGGCCCGCAACGCAAGTTTACGTTAACGTAAAGGTGATCGCCCTCCCCGGCGTATTGACCATACAAAAACAACGCTAGAAGGTGCCCGTCCATGAGTTACCCCTCCCTGAACTTCGCCCTCGGTGAAACCATCGACATGCTGCGCGACCAGGTGCAATCCTTCGTGGCCAAGGAACTGGCGCCGCGCGCTGCGCAGATCGATATCGACAACCTGTTCCCCGCCGATATGTGGCGCAAGTTCGGCGATATGGGCCTGCTGGGCATCACCGTGCCGGAAGAATACGGCGGCGCCGGCCTGGGCTACCTGGCCCACGTGGTGGCCATGGAAGAAATCAGCCGGGGTTCGGCTTCGGTGGCGTTGTCCTACGGCGCGCACTCCAACCTCTGCGTCAACCAGATCAACCGCAACGGCACCCATGAGCAAAAACTCAAATACCTGCCCAAGCTGATCAGCGGCGAACACATCGGCGCACTCGCCATGAGCGAGCCGAACGCGGGCTCCGACGTGGTCTCCATGAAGCTGCGCGCCGATAAACGCGGCAGTGTGTATGTGCTCAACGGCAGCAAGACCTGGATCACCAACGGCCCTGATGCCAATACCTACGTGATCTACGCCAAGACCGACCTGGAAAAGGGTGCCCACGGCATCACCGCGTTTATCGTCGAGCGCGACTCGAAGGGCTTCAGCCGCAGCAACAAGTTCGACAAGCTCGGCATGCGCGGCTCCAACACCTGCGAGTTGTTTTTCGATGACGTCGAAGTGCCGGAAGAAAACATCCTCGGCGCACTCAATGGCGGCGTGAAAGTGCTGATGAGCGGCCTCGATTACGAACGCGTTGTGCTGTCCGGCGGCCCGACCGGGATCATGCAGGCCTGCATGGACCTGATCGTGCCCTACATCCATGACCGCAAGCAGTTCGGCCAGAGCATCGGCGAGTTCCAGCTGATCCAGGGCAAGGTCGCCGACATGTACACCCAGCTCAACGCCAGCCGCGCCTACCTGTACGCCGTGGCCCAGGCCTGCGAGCGCGGCGAAACCACGCGCAAGGACGCCGCCGGCGTGATCCTCTACAGCGCCGAACGCGCTACCCAGATGGCCCTCGACGCGATCCAGATTCTCGGCGGCAATGGCTATATCAATGAATTCCCGGCGGGCCGTCTATTGCGTGACGCCAAGCTGTATGAAATCGGTGCCGGCACCAGTGAAATCCGGCGCATGTTGATCGGTCGCGAACTGTTTAACGAAACCCGCTGAACGGAGCGCGCACCATGGCTACCCTGCACACCCAGCTCAACCCGCGCTCGGCGGAATTCGCCGCCAACAGCGTAGCGATGCTCCAACAGGTCGACGCCCTGCATACCCTGCTCGCCCAGGTGCAGCAAGGCGGCGGCGCCAAGGCCCAGGAGCGGCATACGTCGCGGGGCAAGCTGTTGCCCCGCGAGCGGATCAATCGCTTGCTCGACCCTGGCTCGCCGTTCCTTGAACTCAGCCAGCTGGCGGCTTATCAGGTGTACGGCGAAGACGTGCCCGCTGCCGGGGTGATTGCCGGGATTGGCCGGGTGGAAGGCGTCGAATGCATGATCGTCGCCAACGACGCCACGGTGAAAGGCGGCTCGTACTACCCGCTGACCGTCAAGAAACACCTGCGCGCCCAGACCATCGCCGAGCAGAACCGCCTGCCGTGCATCTACCTGGTGGACTCCGGCGGCGCCAACCTGCCGCGTCAGGATGAAGTGTTCCCGGACCGCGAGCACTTCGGACGAATCTTCTTCAACCAGGCGAACATGAGCGCCCAGGGCATCCCGCAGATCGCGGTGGTGATGGGCTCCTGCACTGCCGGTGGTGCCTATGTGCCGGCGATGGCGGACGAAGCAATCATGGTCCGCCAGCAAGCCACCATCTTCCTCGCCGGCCCGCCGCTGGTGAAGGCGGCGACCGGAGAAGTGGTCAGCGCCGAAGACCTGGGCGGTGCCGATGTGCACTGCAAGATTTCCGGGGTGGCCGACCACTATGCCGACAGCGACGAACATGCGCTGGCCCTGGCTCGGCGCAGTGTGGCCAACCTCAACTGGCGCAAGCTGGGGCAATTGCAACAACGCACGCCGCTGGCGCCGCTTTATAGCAGCGAAGAGCTGTACGGCGTGATTCCGGCCGACGCCAAGCAACCGTTCGATGTACGCGAGGTGATCGCGCGATTGGTGGACGGCTCGGTGTTCGATGAATTCAAGGCGTTGTTTGGCACCACTCTGGTGTGCGGCTTTGCGCACCTGCACGGCTATCCGATTGCGATCCTGGCCAACAACGGCATCCTCTTCGCCGAGGCCGCGCAAAAAGGCGCGCACTTTATCGAACTGGCCTGCCAGCGCGGGATTCCGCTGTTGTTCCTGCAAAACATCACCGGCTTCATGGTCGGCCAGAAATACGAAGCCGGCGGCATCGCCAAGCACGGCGCCAAACTGGTGACAGCGGTAGCCTGTGCCAAGGTGCCGAAGTTCACCGTGATCATCGGCGGCAGCTTCGGCGCCGGTAATTACGGCATGTGTGGACGCGCCTACGACCCGCGCTTCTTGTGGATGTGGCCCAACGCACGCATCGGCGTGATGGGCGCCGAACAGGCCGCCGGCGTGCTGGTGCAGGTCAAGCGTGAGCAGGCCGAGCGCGCCGGCCAGGGTTTCAGCAGCGATGAGGAAGCGGCAATCAAGCAGCCGATCCTCGACCAGTACGAAACCCAGGGCCACCCCTACTACTCCAGCGCACGGTTGTGGGATGACGGCGTCATCGACCCGCTGCAGACCCGCGACGTGCTCGCCCTGGCCCTGTCCGCCGCGCTGAACGCCCCCATCGAGCCGAGCCGCTTCGGCGTGTTCCGCATGTAAATGGAGCTGCACCCCATGAGCGATTTCAACACCCTCGAACTGATCACCGACCCCCGTGGCTTTGCCACGCTGTGGCTCAGTCGTGAAGCCAAGAACAACGCGTTCAATGCCGAAATGATCCGCGAACTGATCATTGCCCTGGACCGGGTGCAAGGCGATCCGGCCCTGCGCTTTCTGGTACTGCGCGGGCGCGGCAAACACTTCAGCGCCGGCGCCGACCTGGCCTGGATGCAGCAGTCGGCCGAACTGGATTACCACACCAACCTGGACGATGCCCGAGAACTGGCGGAGCTGATGTACAACCTCGCCAAGCTGAAGATCCCGACGCTGGCGGTAGTCCAGGGCGCGGCCTACGGCGGTGCCCTGGGATTGATCAGTTGCTGCGACATGGCGATTGGCGCCGACGATGCGCAGTTCTGCCTGTCGGAAGTGCGCATTGGCCTGGCGCCGGCGGTGATCAGCCCGTTCGTGGTGCAGGCGATCGGCGAACGGGCAGCCCGTCGCTATGCCCTCACAGCGGATCGCTTTGGCGGTCAGCGGGCACGGGAAATCGGCTTGCTGGCGGAAAGTTATCCTGCCGATGATTTGGACATACATGTCGAATTGTGGATTACCAATCTGCTGCTCAACAGCCCCGCGGCCATGCGCGCCAGCAAGGACCTGCTACGGGAAGTCGGCCACGGTGCCCTGACGCCAGCGTTGCGTCGCTACTGCGAGAACTCCATCGCCCGGATCCGCGTCAGCACCGAAGGCCAGGAAGGCCTGCGTGCCTTTCTGCAAAAACGCGCGCCCAACTGGCAGCCTCAGGAGCCGCGTTCATGAAGACGCTTACTACCGTATTGGTAGCCAACCGTGGCGAAATCGCCTGTCGGGTGATGCGTACCGCCAAGGCCATGGGCCTGACCACCGTGGCCGTGCACAGCGCCACCGACCGTGACGCGCGGCACGCCCGCGAGGCTGATATTCGTGTGGACCTGGGCGGCAGCAAGGCCGCCGACAGTTACCTGCAAATCGACAAACTGATCGCCGCAGCCCAGGCCAGCGGCGCCCAGGCGATTCACCCGGGTTATGGGTTTCTTTCGGAGAACGCAGGGTTCGCCCGCGCCATTGAAGCCGCCGGGTTGATCTTCCTCGGCCCGCCCGCCTCGGCCATTGATGCCATGGGCAGCAAATCGGCCGCCAAGGCGTTAATGGAAACCGCCGGCGTGCCGCTGGTGCCGGGTTACCACGGCGACGCCCAGGATCTGGAGACTTTCCGCCAGGCAGCCGAGCGTATCGGTTACCCGGTGCTGCTCAAGGCAACGGCAGGCGGCGGCGGCAAGGGCATGAAGGTGGTCGAGGACGTCAGCCAACTGGCCGAAGCGTTGGCCTCGGCACAGCGTGAAGCACTGTCCTCCTTTGGCAATGCGCAGATGCTGGTGGAAAAGTATTTGCTCAAGCCGCGTCACGTGGAGATCCAGGTGTTCGCCGACCAGCACGGTCACTGCCTGTACCTCAATGAGCGCGATTGCTCGATCCAGCGCCGCCATCAAAAAGTCGTCGAAGAAGCCCCGGCGCCGGGCCTGAGTGCCGAGCAGCGCAAGGCCATGGGCGAAGCGGCCGTGCGTGCGGCCCAGGCCATCGGCTACGTGGGCGCGGGCACCGTGGAGTTTCTGCTGGACGCCCGGGGCGAGTTTTTCTTCATGGAGATGAACACCCGGCTGCAGGTGGAACACCCGGTGACCGAGGCCATCACCGGCCTGGACCTGGTGGCCTGGCAGATTCGCGTGGCCCAGGGCGAGCCGCTGCCGATGACTCAGGAGCAAGTGCCGCTGCTGGGGCATGCGATTGAAGTGCGCCTGTACGCCGAGGACCCGGCCAACGATTTTCTGCCGGCCACCGGGCACCTGGCGCTGTACCGCGAATCCACGCCACGGCCCGGGCGCCGGGTAGACAGCGGCGTCGAACAAGGCGACAACGTGTCACCGTTCTACGACCCGATGCTGGGCAAGTTGATTGCCTGGGGCGAGGACCGCGAACAGGCGCGCCTGCGGCTGCTGGGCATGCTCGATGAATTTGCCGTGGGTGGACTGAAGACCAACCTGGGCTTTTTGCGGCGCATTATCGGCCATCCGGCGTTTGCCGCTGCCGAGCTCGATACCGGGTTTATCCCGCGTTATCAGGATGAGCTGCTGCCTGTGCCAGGGGAGTTGAGCGATGAGTTCTGGCAGGCCGCCGGCCAGGCGTTCATGCAGACCCAACCGAGCACTGACACCCGTTCGCCCTGGGCCGACACCCGAGGTTTTCGCGCAGGCTTGCCGGGCGAGGTTTCCCTGCACCTGAGCTGCAACGGCCAGGATCGCCTGGTAATGCTGCAAGCCGGCATCAACCCGCCCCAGTTGCACGGCGAACAATTGCTGATCGACCAGCACGGCGTGCGCCGCTCCCATCTGGCGGTACGCGAGGGCGGCAGTGTGTTTTTGCGCTGGGACGGCGAGGTGCACAGTGTCAGCCTGTTCGACCCGATTGCCGCCGTCGATGCCAGCCAGTCCCATCAGGGCGGCCTGGCCGCACCGATGAACGGCAGCATCGTGCGAGTGCTGGTGGAAGTCGGGCAAACCGTTGAAGCCGGTACGCAGTTGGTGGTGCTGGAGGCCATGAAGATGGAACACAGCATTCGCGCGCCCCATGCCGGCGTGGTCAAGGCGCTGTACTGCCAGGAAGGCGAAATGGTCGGTGAAGGCAGCGCACTGGTGGAGCTGGAAGCCGCGAGTTAAAACCTCGTGACCGCCTGCGCCACCACGCCGATGATCCGGCACTCTTCACTGAACAGCATCTTCGGGTACGTTGGGTTGAGCGGCACCAGGTAAAGCTGGCCGCTCTGCCTGACCCATTTGCGCAAGATCGCCTGGGAATCAAATGCCCATTGGGCCACCACCAGTTTGCCGGGCTCGGGCTGGATGGCCGGGTCCACCAGAATCATCGTGCCTTCATTGATACTCAAGCCGCTGGGGGCGGTCATGGCGTCGCCAGTCACGCGCATCCAGAACGCCTTGCCACGGGCGTGATAGTCGCTCATCTGAAAACGAGTAACGCCGTACGGCCGAGGTTCTTCCTGCAATGGGTAGCCCCCCTTCCCTTCGCTCACCGGGTAACGGTAATTCGGGTTGTAGTGCGGCGCCGGCTGCAGTTCCTCGGCAACCGCCGCGAGCGCTTTTTCGCGAACCACCAGCGCGACCTCGAGCCCATCCAGGCCCAGCTCCTGCATCACCCGGTTCATATCGGCAAGGCTCGGCACCCGACGCTTGTTCAGCCAGTGGCCGACCCCGCCCTGAGACATGCCCAGGCGCGACGCCAGTTGGTCCTGCGTGACCTTGCGGTCTTTCATGTTGGCCTTGACCAACGCTATCCATTTATCCATGGGCCCTGACAATACGTTGTGTACTCACCACGACAATAAACAGTTTGTAGTAATCAATAAAACGCCATAAATACGATTAGTACTAATATCGATTGCAGGCTTTCGACACCCACACAGAGCACTGCCCTTATGACGACCACCCCGTATACCCTGCCCGACACCTGCGATGAAGACGAACGGCTGTTCCTGCGCAGCAGTGGCGCTGCCCAACGCGCGCTGGACTATTACCTGAAAGAGGATGCCGCACCGCCCTCCGTTGACGATACGTTGTTCGAGGTCAAGCCCGGCATCAGCGACGAGGAGGCCCTGGTCCACGCCTCCGACCTGCTGCGCAGCGCCGCGGCCACTGCGTACGAATCGGCAAACAGCGCCCACGGCAATAGCCGGGACCTGGCGTTTTCAGTGGTCTATTTGATTGATATGGCGAAGGTGATGGTGGAGCGGTCACTGCGGCTTTCGGCGAGGGGTGCCGAACAGCCGGCCAGCCTGTAACAGGCACGCGGGAAAAATATTTCTATCCGAGGGATAAAAACATTTGACTTGCAAATGATAATGATTATTATTGGACCTAGCTGATCGCGAGATCAGTCGATAGACCAAGAGACCTTAGGTCGGACTCTTGGAATATCTCCTCATCAGGCTAATCACGGTTTTTGACCCGGCTCTTTGGCCGGGTCTTTTTTTTGCCAGTTTTTCCCTGGCGTGACTTCAGGCTAATGAAGACTGTGTGTTGCTTGATGGCGCGCATGGTAGCAAAAGACCATCGCCAAAAGAAAGTCGATCGAGCGCTCTAGGCCGGTTCTTTCAAAAATAGCACTTGAGAATCAATCTCATAGATTCTAAGCTGCGGCGGCGTCATGGACGACGCCCCCCTCTTCACCCGCAAAAATTGCATCCAGGCTTTGCCCCGCTCCGGTGTAAAATGCCGCCACAACACTCATATTCAGGCAACCAGACTATGACCGTGGCCTTGACCTCCATCAAGATCAGCACCGACTTCGACAGTGGCAATATCCAGGTGCTCGACGCCAGTGATGCTCACCAGTTGCTGCTGGCGATAAAGCCCGATACGCGCAGCCAGCACTACCAGTGGTTCCACTTCAAGGCCGAAGGCATGCATGTGGGTCACACCCACACCTTCCGCTTGAGCAATGCCGGCCACTCGTCCTACAAGCACGCCTGGAGCGGCTACAACGCCGTGGCGTCCTACGACCATATCAACTGGTTCCGGGTGCCCACCCGCTTTGATGGCGAAACGCTGCACATCACCCTCGAAACCCGTGAAAAACAGGCCTGGTTCGCTTACTTCGAACCCTACAGCCGCGAACGCCACGACTGGCTGATCGACCAGGCGCTGAACCGCGCTGGCACGCAATTGCTGGCCACCGGCAAAAGTGTCGAAGGCCGTGATATCCAACTGCTGCGCCGTGGCAAGGGCGAGGCCAACAAGCGCAAGGTCTGGATCATCGCCCAGCAGCATCCCGGCGAGCACATGGCCGAATGGTTTATGGAAGGCATCATCGAGCGCCTGCAACAGGACGGTGACGCCGAGCTGAAAAAGCTCCTGGCCGCCGCCGACCTGTACCTGGTACCGAACATGAACCCCGATGGTGCGTTCCATGGGCATCTGCGCACCAACGCCATGGGCCAGGACCTCAACCGCGCCTGGCAGAGTGCGAGCCAGGAGATCAGCCCCGAAGTACTGTTCGTCCAGCAACAAATGGAAAAGTACGGCGTTGACCTGTTCCTGGATATCCACGGCGACGAGGAAATCCCCTATGTGTTCACCGCCGGTTGTGAAGGCAACCCGGGCTACACGCCACGTATCGAGCAGTTGGAAAAACACTTCCGCAGCCACCTGAGCAACCTCACCCGGGATTTTCAGACCGCGCATGGCTACACCCGCGATTTGCCGGGCGAAGCCAATATGACCCTGGCGTGCAACAGCGTCGGCGAGAAGTTCGATTGCTTGTCCCTGACCCTGGAAATGCCCTTCAAGGACAACGACGACGCGCCCAACCCGCACACCGGCTGGTCGGGCAAACGCTCGATGCAGTTGGGCAAGGACGTGTTGAGCAGCGTGGCGGATATCGTCGGCGTATTGCGCTAAACATCCACGATCCCGGCGACGGCTGCCTCACAGCAACCGCCGCCGGGGAAGGCTTCAGTCCTTGCTGCCGGTCATGCTTTGCAACACACCGTCACGCCGGATCAAACCGTGGAACAGCGCCGCCGCCAGGTGCAACAACACCGTCAGAAACAGCAAATACGCCAGGTAACCGTGAGCCTTGCGCAACACGGCAAACAACGGCGCATTCGCCCCCACCAGCGCCGGCAACTGCACCGAACTGCTGAGCATCACCGGGTCGCCGGCCGCTGAAATCATCGCCCAGCCCAGCAGCGGCAACACCAGCATCAACGCATACAGCACCACGTGGGAGGCCTTGGCCGCCAGCACTTGCCACAGCGGCAAGTCGGCAGGCAGCGGCGGCTGGCGCGTGGAAAAACGCACCACCAGGCGCACGATCACCAGCGCCAGGATCGCAATGCCCAGCGGCTTGTGCAGGTGGATCAGCCACTCATGGCGTTCGGAAACCGAGGCCACCATGCCCGCGCCGATAAACAACATGGCGATGATCATCAACGCCATCAGCCAATGCAGCAGCCGCGCCAGCGGGGCGAAAAACCGGGGTTGGGCATTCATGGCTTCGACTCCTGAGGGGCGCTGTGCAGCTGGCTGACTTCGCTGGTGCGACGCAGGTAGGAACTGGCGTACGCCGCCGAACGGGCGGCCAGCAATGGGTCATTCGAGGCTTCGATACCGCTCGGCAGCACCAGTGGATCAAAGTTGATGTCACGGCAATCACCGTCCATTTGCGGCTGGCTGCTTTCCAGCACCAGGGTCCCGGCATTCAGCACCTTGTGCTCACCGGTCCAGGTCTTGCTGGCGTCATCTACCGGGTCGCCCGGGTTGGCCAGGGTGAGGTTCAACTGCCAGCGCAACGGCCCGGCCACCAGGCGCTGGGCCAGGTCTTTTTCGAGGAAGTCGCTGCCGGCGGGCGCCGTGGCCCCCGCAGCATCCTGGCTTTGCGGTACGACGCCCCAGCGCACGGCCTGGCGTTGGCCGCTGGCGTTTACCAGGTAAAACGCGTTGATGCCGTTATAGGTTTCAGTGGCATAGCTGGCAGACGGCTTGGCGGTCTTGACCCAGGCCAGGAACGGCGCGGTCTCGGGGTGCGCCGCGAAGAACGCCGGCATGCCTGCCGGGTTCGGCTTGCCGGTGGCCGGGTCAGGTGCGCCGGCCTTGAGCATCTCGAAGAAGGCCTCGGGCGTGCCCACCGGGAACACCGGCATGCTGTTCATCCCGGTGCGCCATTGCTGGCCGTTGACCAAGTTGAACTGCAAGGCAAAACTGCGGATCGGCACGCTGCTGTCCGGCGCATACGGGTTGCCGCTGGGCAGCGCAAAACGCCCGATAACCGGGGTACGCGCCTCGCTGAATACCTGGGCACTGGAGTACTGGCGCGCCTCGGGGCTGCTCTCGAAATAACCGGCCACGCACACGCCCTTGGCATGGTTGCGCCGGTAGCCAGGGTGCAAGCCGTTGTTGGTTTCCAAGGCATTGACCAGGGTTTTGGGACGCAATCGCTGTGGGTCGAGGCTTCCGTTAACGTAGGCAAACGCCCCGGCCACGACGGCAACCACCACGCCGATGCTGGCCAACCGAATTATCAGGCTTGCGGTGCTCAGCGGCGGACGGGGCGGTGATGAGTGATCTACCATGAAATAACTCCAGGGCCCAAGGCCTTGAGTGGGTGAAACATAAGGTCGGAACACTTGGGACGAACGCCAGCGCACTCTATTCCCTGGCCTGCTGTTTATTTTTATTGGCCTGGAATAACCTTCAACGCCGGACGTCTTCCTAGTCCCAGCGTAGTGACTAGCCAGAATCCCATGCACGAACTCGACGAACAGTTACGTGAACTCATCCCCAGGTTACGGCGTTTTGCCGTGTCCCTGACGCGTAACACCAGCAGCGCCGACGACCTGGTGCAGGCGAGCCTTGAGCGCGCGATCATCAGTTGGGCCGACAAACGCCTCGAAGGCGACTTGCGCGCCTGGCTGTTCTCGATCCTCTACCGGCAGTTCCTCGACGCCCATCGGCGCTCCCGGCGGTACACACGCATGCTGGAATTTTTCACCGGCCGCGATGATTCGCAGCCGTCGGTCGAGCGCACCGTCATCGCGCAATCGACCCTGCAAGCCTTCGACAAATTGAACACCGAACAGCGCGCTTTGCTGCTGTGGGTCTCGGTGGAAGGCTTGAGCTACAAAGAAGTCGCCGACATCCTCGAGGTGCCCGTGGGCACCGTGATGTCTCGCCTGTCGCGCGCGCGCCAGGCCCTGCGCCAGCTCAGCGACGGCGAAATCACCAGCCCTGCCCTGCGGATACTCAAATGATCAGCCTGCCTCCCAGCGAACGCGATTTGCATGCCTACGTCGATCACCAACTCCTGGACGCCGACCGCCGCCAGCTCGACACCTGGCTGGCGGCCCACCCGGACGTCGCCGCCCAGGTGCACGCCTGGCAACAGGACGCGCAGCACCTGCGGGCATCGTTGAGCGGCGCACTGCAACAACCCGCCAACCCCGAGCTGGACCCGGCCCTGATTCGCCAGCGGGTCAAGCGCCAGTCACGCCGCCATCTCGCAACCGCCGCCATGCTGTTGATTGCCGTCAGTGTCGGCGGCCTCGGCGGCTGGCAGGCCCGCCAGGCCACGCTGCTCGAGAGCATGGCGCCCATGAGCGACGCGATGCAGGCCTACCGCCTGTTTGCCCAGGACGGCATCTTGCCCGCCGACTACCACGTGCAAAGCGGTGGCGACATGCAAGGCTGGCTCGACCGTTACTTCAACCAGGCCTACCGCCTGCCGGACCTGAGCCAGGCCGGGTTCAAGGCGGTCAGCGGGCGCCTGCTCAGCACCGAACAAGGCGCGGCGGCCATGGTGCTGTATGAAGACCCCCAAGGGCGGCGCATCAGTTTCTATATCCGTCCGCCGGGCCCGGAAAACAAATTCCTGCCTCGTGGCAGCCGCAGTGCCGACGGCCTGCAGGCCGAATACTGGTCGGGCGCGGGCTACAACTATGCGATGGTCAGCCCGCAAGACCCGTCGACCACGCAGATGCTCAAGCAGACGATGCGGTTCTAGAAGGCCACATCCAGCACCACGTTATCGACGTAGGTGCCGGCCGGCGGTGTTGTCTGGTTGGTATAGATCGCGGCGTTGTAGTTGAACACCTGGCTACCGGTACCCAAGCCATTCCCGGGATTCACCTCAGCCGTTGAGCTGGCGCGCCGGGCGGTGCTCACGCTGCCCCAGCGGGTGGTGGTGGCGCTTTTGAAAATGTCGTAATTCAGGAAATTGCTGCCAGAAACCATCCGCCGCTGCCCACCCACACTCACCGGGTTCTGGCCATCGCTGATGCCCACGGTGTAGGCGCTGCCCTTGGTGCAGGCAATGGTGGCCTGCCCGTTCACGCTGGAAAAACCACTGACTACCGGCGCACTGCCGAAGGCGATGTTGGGTGCAGAGATTGTGCAGTCGTTAGCCACGGTCATGCTGACGGTCAGGGAAGCCGTGCCACTGCCGGTGTCCCGTATGACACAGAGAGAACCCACACCGAGGACCGAGCAATAATTCCAGGTCCAGGCAATGCTTAGTGTCTCAGTATAAAGGCCGGCCGCCACATTGCTACCGATGATGGAACTCAGATAAAGCGGCACGGTTTTCGTGCCCGGCCCGGATACCAGCCCCAGGCTTTGGGCGATGCCGGTGGCACCGAAATCGAATTGGGTTCCACGGGTGATCGGATAACTGGTGCTGTTACTGCCGTAGATCGTATAGCTGATGATATCCCCAGTGGGGCCGACCATGCCGCTGGTGGCCGACGTGATGGTTGCATAGAAGTGATCATTGGCTGCCAGCAACGAGATCAGCGTGGCCCCACAATTCAAGCCGGCATTGGTGGTGGAACTGGTCTGGGGAGCGGTGCGCACCGTCATCGAACTGATCGAGCCAAAGCCGGCCGGCGAGGTGGTTCCCGGCACCGAGCACGCGGCCATCACCTGTGTCGAAAAGCCCAGCCCCGCCAGCACCAGCAGCCCCACTATGCATTCCTTGCCCCGCACACCCACACTCCTTATCTCATTGGCAAACCAGTGGCCCGATCAGCGGCACCTGTGCTTCGTTGATATCCAGATCGAACGTTGCCTGGCAGGTACGGCCCTCACCCACAGTGACTTGCAAGGTGTTGTGGGCCGCCAGGTTCTCCAGGTACACCAGGCCGTCCCAACCCACCACCGCCCGCGCGCCGGTTTGCTCGTGACGCACCTGGCTGCCCAGGGGCAGTTCCTGATGCTGGGCATCCACCAGGGTGATACTGGCCGCGATCACCCGGCGCACCGGGAATTCCAGCAAATAGCCGCTGCCGCGACGCACCGCCACCCGCTGCTCGACATTCGGCGTCTGCACGGTGACCGGCAGGTTCAGCGGGTCGATTTCATATTTGCCGCGGTAATAAGCGCTGCTCCACGGCACCAGCAGATGCCCGTTGCGATCGGTTTCACCCACTAGCTGGTTTTCGTAAAGCACCGGCACCCCGGCATAACCATCGGTGCTCACCACCACAAACGCGTCATTCACCCGATTAGCCGGGAACACTTGCTTGTCCATCCACACCAACGAACCGCTGGCATCCGCCCAACGGGTCTCGGCGTCACTGCTGCCGTACACGCCCGCCTGCAATTGCACCGACTGCATGCGCCAGGTCAGGTCGGCCTGTCGATAGGCCGGGCCGTCGCCACTGGCATACCCCAGGTTGTAGCCCACGCCGCCCTCGGACGGCACCGCCCGGCTGTAGTTGACCCGCTGGCGACTTTCGCCGGCCTGGCTGCGCTCGTTGCTCAAGGCCAGGCTCCCGTAGACGTCGAACGGGATCACCAGTTGCGCCTGCATGGCCCAGTTGCTGTCACCGACCTCACGGTTGGCCGACAGATAGAAACTGGTGTTGCGCCACAGCTGTTTGCTCCAGGTGAGGTTCATCAGCCGGGTGCGGGAGTCATCGGCCGCCTGCACATCGAAATAGCCGGCACCGATGCTGCCGAAATCGTTGAGGTTCAGGCTCAGGGTCACCTGCTCGCTGCGCTTGCTGAGGCTCGCATAAGGCGTGTCGACCAGGGTCAGGTCGGCGTATTGGTCGCGGCGTTCTACTCGCTGGTATGACAGGCTGTAGCGCTGGTTGCTGTATTGATAACCGAAGCTCAGTTGCTGGCCGGTCTCGCCATCAAACTGGCTTTGGCTGAGGGCGGTATTGAGCACCCCGAAGTTGCCCAGCCGCACGTTGCCGCCGAGCCCGCCCAGGGTCAGGTCGCCTGAGGCTTCGGCATGGCTTTCCAGGGTGAAGTAGTCCGACACCCCGTAACGAAACGTGCCGCTGGCCACGCCCGGCCCGTAGCCAAAATCCCGAATGGTGTAGTCGCGGCGCAAATTACCGGCCGCCACGGAAAAATCCGACAGGCCTTTTTGCAACAACGTACTGGTGACGTAGAACGGCACGGTGGTCGACACCTGCCGGCCCAGGGCATCGGTGGTGACCACCACCGCTTCGCCGGCGCCGTTGATAAACGGCACGTTGGTCAAGGTGTAAGGGCCCGGCTGCAGATCTGCGCTGCTGGATTTGTAGCCATTGATGAACAGGTCCACCGACGACGGCACCGCCGCCTCCCCGGCAAATTGTGGCAAGGGGTAAGTCACCAGGTCCGGGCGTACGCCGAAATCCCGCGACACTTGCACCCCGCCCAGGCGTACCGAACTGCTCCACGGCAATGCGCTGCTGATCACGTCGCCCGCCTCGTAGGTCAGCAGGCGCTCATCGTCGGAAAAGCGCCAGGTGGTGTCATAGCGCCGGTAGCCATTGTTCAAAGTGCTGCCGCTGGCCTGGCCGCCAAAGGTGGTGCGGTATTGGCCGGTATTGGACAGCGTGCCCCACGTGTCGAACAGCCGCACTTCGTTGAAGATGCCCAGGTAAGTGCCCGCATCGTCGGTGTCATTCAAGTAGGCGTCGTAGTTGAGCAACGCACCAAAACTGGTGAGTGCCTGGGTGCGCGGGTAGTTATCGCGATTGCCGATGAACTGCGCCGGCAACCATGCCGGCGGTACCGTCAACATGAGGCGCTGGCCCTGGCTGTCGTAATCGGTGTGCAGGCCCGGCAGGTGGTCCAGCGCGACCTCGGTGGTGATCTCGGCCGGCAGCTTCATGCCCACGTCCCGCAAGGTGGCCGCCGGCACAAACAGGCCGCCGGCGCGCTGATCCACGGCCACCACCCGGCCAGTGTCCATCTGGTTGACCACCAGCTCGAGGAACAACTGTGCATCGGCAACAGCCTCCATGTTGCTGGGCGGCGGCGGCAACGGCGCGGCCACGCCAAGCGGCGCAAGCACCAGGCCCGCCAGGCCGCCCACCACCCACACCGATCGCCATCGACTACGAGCCCAACCATGGCTCACCAAGGCTTTGTGTCCATCAATGGACATCTCCATCCGTTAAGACCAAGGGCTGCTCCATGCCCTATTCCATTGCGTTACCGTCCCGGCGCAAGGTTCTCCAGTTGCGCTGCGCCATTGACTCGCACCTGCAGCGGCTGATCGCCCGCGACACCTTGTGGCACCGGCCAGCGCATGGTTGCGCCCGGCAGTACATAGCCGAGCAGGCCGTCTACCAGCGGCCGGGTCTGCCCGCCCTGCTTGAACGCCACATCGGTGAGCCGCGCGTGCACCGCGCCCTGGTTGCGCATCTCCACATAGTTGCGCCCGCCGACGGTGACTTTTTTCCAGCTCAGGTCAGGCTTGCCCGCGCCCTTGGGGTCGCGCTGGCGCGTCGCGTCTTCCTTGCTCCACAGGCCTGCGCCGTAGGCGAACAACGGCACCGAATAACGCATCTGAAAGCGGATGGCTGCGGCCGTCTTGCCATCGGCTGCGGGGGTTTCAGGGGTGGCGGCGGGGATTTCGTCGATGATGATCCGATAGGCCAACTCCTGGCCCGGCGGCACTTCCCGGGTCCGGGTCAGGCGCACCAATTGCTTCTGCCCCGGTTCGATCTTCGCCACCGGCGGGCTGCCGATCACGTCGCGCTGGTTCTGGTACTGCTCGTCAAACCCGCCCTGGCTCCAGGCAAATACCCGGATCTGCAGGTTGGCAGTCTCTGTACCGCGGTTCTCCAACCACAAGGCGCTGGCCTGTTGATCGGCCTCCAGCACCGGGTCAATGGGCCAGATCAGCACCGAACTGGCAGCCTGGACCTGCCCGGCGCCCAACGCCACCAGACCGATAAAACCCGCAACCCAATACCGCCGGGAAGCTGCAAACATAGATTCCACTCCTCATGCCAATCGCCTTACCAGGACAGCTGCACCTGCAGCACGTCGCTGTACGTCCCCCCAGGCTGATTACCCGGTAACACCACCCGGCCGTAAATCGGCAGGGTTATATTGTTCGCGTTGCTGTAGGCCACGCTGACGCTTTGACTGATCCCCAGGCTCTGGCTCAGGGCCGCGTCCTGAAACAGCTGGTACGCCACTTGGGCACTGCCGCTATTGAGTTGCATGTGCCGGCCACTGGCGTTGTACAAGCCGCCGTTGACGCTCATGTTCAAGGTGACTCCCGGAGTGCATTGCAGCGTTACCCCGCTGCTCAGCGCCACCGACACCGTGCTGGTGGACAACGACGAATAGCTGCCGAACGCCAGGCTGCCGTAGTTCGTGCCGCCGCCCACCACCAGGCAGCCTGCGGCAATCGTCGCGCTGACCTGGATCGTCTGGCTGGTCACCGCCAGCAACGGCAACGGCATTCCCCAACCCGTGATGACCGCCAGCGTCGCCCAGCAGGCCCGCTTCATGGCACTAGAACGTCAGTTGCACGGACACCGTGTCGGTGTAGGTACCCGCCGGCAGACCTGCCTTGCCCACGGCCTGGCCGTAGATGTTCACGGTTTGCGCAACGCCCGTGCTCGCACCTACGTTGATGGTTCCGTTGATCGCCAGGAGCGTCGAATGCCCGGTGTCGGTGTAGAAGTCATACGGCACATAGTTGGCCACGCCGTCGTACAGCGCCCGGGTGCCGCCCGTGGACTGGCCGTCATGGGACCCGGCACCCACAGTGATCACCGGCGAGGTGCCCGAGGAACACTGGATCGACAACGCGCCTCCACCGCCACCCAGCACCTGGCCGGACTGCGTGGTGAACTGGCTGTTGGTGGTACCGAAATTGATCGTACCGAAGTTCAAACCGGTGGTGCCGCCCACGCCATTGACCAGGCAACTGTTGGTCAGGATCAGCGTGGAGCTGATCTGCCCGGTGACCGTCGTGGCCGCCTGGGCACCCGATACCCAGGCCAGTGCGACCAATGGGAGAACTGCTTTAGATACAAGTGCATGCATGATGTCCATCCTCATGAATTACCAATCCAGAGTCACCGTCAGGGTGTCTGTGTAGATGCCGGCCGGTAGGGCCCTGGTATTCGCCACCACCGAGCCGAATACCGGGATCGGTACCTGTGCGCCCTTGGTCACGACGAAATTGCGTTGCTGGCCGATGCTGTAGGTGCTTCGGCCCGCAGGATCGGCCGACAGCCGATACGGTATGGTTTGCCGGCCATTGCTCAAGCGCCGGGTGATGCCGTCGCCATGGGCGCCGCCGTCGATGGTCACGGTGAAACTGCTCACCACCGACGGGTTGCAGGACACCGCGAGCGCGGCCTTGTCGCCATCACTGATGCCGGCACCCAGGCCCTTGTCCCAAGTGGGTCCGTGGCTGCCGAAATCCAGCAAGGCCGAGCCGCCATCCGGGCTCACCGGCGCGCTGTCGGTGCCTTTGCTCACCTGGCAACTGGCGGTAATCACCAGCCGTGCGTGAATCTGCCCGGCGACCGCCGCCTGGGCGTCCTCGGCCAGGAGCAACAGGCCGCCCAGCGCGATGCAGGCCAGGGCGCGGCTTACCATGTCACCGTCACTTTGAGCAGGTCGGAATAACGCCCCACGGCCGGTATTTCCTTGAGCGGCTCGATGCGTCCATAAAGTGGCAAGTCCACCGTGCCGGAATCGGGCACACGGCCGCTCAACGGTACGTCCACGGCCAAGGGGATGCGGCGTGCGGCATCGGCATAAATTCGATAGGGAATGGGTTTGATCGAGGGGGCAGCAGCGCCCAGGTAACGTACTTCGCCGATGCCGCCATGCAGGCCGCCGTCGACACGCATCTGATACGGCGTATCCGGGTTGCACTCCAGGCGTGGCTGGCGCTGGCTGATCAAGGCTGCACTCAACGGGCCTGCCGGGTCATCCAGCCGGGAGCCGCTGCCGAAATCCAGTACGCCGAGCTGCTCGATCCCTGCTTCACGCGTGGTGCCGACCAACTGGCACCCCCGCTGCACGTCGATACGCACCTCAACCTGGAGCTGTGCGCCATAAACCGTGTTGCAGAGCATCGCGCTCATGATTGCCAAGACTGCGTGTCCCTTCACTGCCCCAAATCCTTATACAGGGGTGACTGCTGTGTATGAGGTTAGTCACTTGAAGGGAATCCGCCAGTCAGGTCGGTGTTTTGGATCCATTGACCCATGCCTTTTCCAGATAGCTCGCGCCGTGCTTCTCTATTGGTCAAACCGCAACCGGCGCTCTAAAGTGAGCGACCACCGAAACACAGAGTGACTGACATTGGCTGCTTTACCGCCCCTGCTCAAACGGTTGCTGGGTAAACCCGCGGCGACCACCGCCGCCCCCGGTATCAGCGCATTCTTCCAGGGCAAGGCCCGGCAACAGGGCTATACCCTCAGCCCAAGCCAGCAACAGGTGATCGAGACCATGGCCCGGCAAACCGACCATCTGCTGGCCGGGCGCCCTACCCGCAGCCTGTACCTGCACGGCGCCGTCGGCCGGGGCAAGAGCTGGTTGCTGGACGGCTTTTTCCAGGCGTTGCCGATTGCCGAGAAACAGCGCGTGCACTTCCACGACTTTTTCGCCCGTCTGCACCAGGGAATGTTTGCCCATCGCCAGCAGCGCGATGCCTTGGCCGTGACTCTGGATGAGTTGCTCGATGGCTGCCGCGTGCTGTGCTTCGACGAGTTTCACGTACATGATATCGGCGATGCGATGCTGATCAGCCGCCTGTTCAAGGCCCTGTTCCGGCGCGGAGTCTGGGTGCTGGTAACCTCCAATTATCCGCCCGCCGGGTTGCTGCCGAACCCCTTGTACCATCAGCGGTTCAAGCCGGTGATCGAGCTGATCAGCGCGCGCATGGACGTCATGGAAGTCAGCGCCCCCCAGGATTTTCGCAGCCTGGCCCAGGCCCATGGCGATCAGCGGTTCAGCGCTGGCCAGTTCGTGTGGCCGGGGACTGCCGCGCAACGCCAAGCCCTGGGCCTGCCGTCAGCGGATCAGGCCCCGGTCAGCCTGACCGTCGGAGCCCGGCAATTGACTGCCCGCTGGCACCAGGACCGCAGCATTGCCTTCACCTTCAGCGACCTGTGCGAACAACCGACCGCCGTCATGGACTACCTGCAGCTGTGCCGCGACTATGAACGCTGGATCATCGACGGCCTGCCGCACCTGGCGGACTGTCCGATTGCCGCCCAGCAACGGTTCATCAACCTGGTGGACGTGCTCTACGACCAGGACAAGCAATTGGTGCTGATCGGCGAGCAGCCGCTGGAGCAATCCCTGAGCGGCCAGGCCATCGATTTGGCGCGCACCGCCAGCCGCCTGGGGCAGTTGCAGAAGATCGGGCCGCAACCCGCTATCATGAGCGCCATTCACGCCCCTATTGCCGAGTGACGCGCCGTTCATGGATACCCTTGCCCAACTCAAGGCCGGCCAATTGGCCGGCATCAAACGCCTGGACCTGCGCTGTGGGCTGACCGAGTTCCCCCGGGAAATCTTCGACCTGGCCGACTCCCTGGAAATCCTCAACCTGACCGGCAATGCCCTGAGCAGCCTGCCGGATGACCTGCACCGCCTGCCCCATTTGCGCGTGCTGTTCTGTTCGGAAAACGCCTTTACCGAACTGCCGCAATGCCTGGGCCAGTGCGCGCAGTTGAGCATGATCGGCTTCAAGTCGAACCAGATCAGCAGTGTCCCGGCGACGTCGCTGCCACCCTTGCTGCGCTGGCTGATCCTCACCGATAACCACATCAGCCAATTGCCGGACGAACTGGGTGAACGGCCTTTGCTGCAAAAAATGATGCTGGCCGGTAACCACCTGGAGCAGTTGCCGCAAAGTCTCGCCCAGTGCAAAAACCTCGAATTGATCCGCATCGCTTCCAACCGCATGACCCGCCTGCCGGACTGGTTGCTGGGTTTGCCGAGCCTGACCTGGCTGGCCTACGCCGGTAATCCGGTAGAGATGGCCGTGGAAGAGGCCCGCCATGACGCGACGCCGAATATTCCCTGGTCAGAGCTGGTGCTGGGCGAAGTGTTGGGCGAAGGCGCCTCCGGCATCATCCGCAAGGCGTCCTGGACCCCGCCAGGCGGGCCGGCCAAGGCGGTTGCGGTCAAACTGTACAAAGGCAGCATCACCAGCGACGGCTCGCCGTTGCACGAAATGCATGCCTGCATTGCCGCCGGATTGCATGCCAATTTGATCAAGGTGGAAGGCCGGGTCGTCGAGCATCCCCAAGGCCAGGCGGCACTGGTGATGCAACTGATCGAACCGAACTATCGCAACCTTGCGGCGCTGCCGAGCCTGGCGTCGTGCACCCGGGATATCTACGAGCCCACCACCCGTTTCAGCGCGGATGTGGCGCTGCGCATGGCCCGGGGCATCGCTTCGGTGGCGGCGCACCTGCACGCGCAAGGTATCACCCACGGTGATCTGTACGGCCACAACATTCTGTGGAATGAAGCCGGTGAATGTCTGCTTGGGGACTTTGGTGCAGCGTCGTTTCACGCCACGGTCGACAGCCAGGAAACCCGCGCGTTGCAGCGCATCGAAGTCAGGGCGTTCGGGGTGTTGCTGGGGGAATTGCTGGAAAGGATTGATGCGGGGTTGAACGAGCAACAGCGCGTGGCACTGGAAGCCTTGCGGGACAACTGCTGCCAGCCGGATGTGTTGGCCCGGCCTGGGTTCGAGGAAATCACAAGCTTGTTGCAGTCTTCCAAACTCCGCTAAACCCAATGTGGGAGCGGGCTTGCTCGCGAATGCGGTGTGTCAGTCAATAGATACTTGGCTGGTACATCGTATTCGCGAGCAAGCCCGCTCCCACATTTGGACCGGGTTCACATCAAATCAGAATCAACCCGCCAACCCGACGAACATGTCCTGCACGTCATCATGGTTGTCCAGGCCTTCCAGGAAGGCTTCGACTTCGGCCATCTGCTCATCGCTCAAACCGCTCACCGGGTTCTTCGCGATGTAGCCGAGCTTGGCCGACAGCACGGTGAAACCCTGCTCCGGCAAGGCTTTCTGCACGGCGTCCAGGTCGGTGGTCTCGGTGATGAACAAGGTCGTGCCTTCTTCCTCGCCTTCCTCGAAATCCTGGGCACCGGCTTCAATCGCGGCCATTTCCGGATCGGCTTCCGGGCTGTCCGGCGAGGCTTCGATCAGGCCTACATGGTTGAAGTCCCAGGCCACGGAGCCGGACGCGCCGAGTTGGCCCTTGCGGAACGCCACGCGGATTTCCGCCACGGTGCGGTTGATGTTGTCGGTCACGCATTCAACGATCAGCGGCACCTGGTGCGGGGCAAAACCTTCGTAGGTTACGCGGTGGTATTGCACGGTCTCACCGAGCAGACCGGCGCCTTTCTTGATCGCGCGTTCCAGGGTTTCCTTGGGCATCGAGGCCTTTTTGGCCTGCTCCACCACCAGGCGCAAGTGTGCGTTGGTGGCGGTGTCGGCACCGTTGCGGGCGGCAATGGTGATCTCTTTCACCAGCTTGCCGAAGATCTTGCCCTTGGCATTGGATGCCGCTTCTTTATGTTTGACTTTCCACTGTGCGCCCATGACTCACTCTCTTCTGTCCATCGCGCCGAGACGTCTACTGGCCGGCGCTTTGGGGGCAGAGTTTATAGCGCTGAAACACTCTAATCCACCAAAAAACCGGCCATGCCCCTCAGGTCCGCAAGGGATTGATGGCGCGTTCACGGTCGGGCACGAAGTCACCCACCTGCGCCAGCACCGCCGGCCTGGCGTTCCAGTACGGCATCAACACCAGAGAGGAAAACAGCGCGGCACCGGCAAACACGATAAACACCGTGACGGTGTCGAAGTAGCCCGGCAGCAAGCCGCCAAGAATCGCCCCCACCGAGCCGCAGCCGTTGACGAACCCCGCCGCCGTCGCGCCGGCCTTGGCGGTGCCGAAGTCGATGGCGGCGGTGCTGCTGATCATCGAGTCCGGCCCGTACAGGGTCAGGCCCATCACAAACAGCAGCGCCATCACCAGCGCCACGCTGCCGGTGTGCAAGGCGCCCATGAACAACGCCAGGGCCACGGTCAGCGCCAGCAGGCTGAGGACACAGGCCGGCATGCGCCGGGCGCCGAACAGTTTGTCGGACGCCATGCCGATCATGATCGGCCCCAGCAACCCCGCCAGCTCGAACGCCGTCGGCACAATCGCCGCGCCGACCTTGCCCACCGACGGCATCTGCTCATACACAATCACCGGCCCCCACAACAGGATCGCGTAACGCGCCGGTTTCAACAGAAAGTACGCCAGCCCCAGGGTCAACACAGTACGGTTGCGCAAAATGGCCCGCAGCGGTTCCAGCACACTGGCGTTCTTCTCGGCGGCAGTCTGTTCCGGTTCCGGCTCCACTGCCGGTAACCCCACATCCTGTGGCGTGTTGCGCTGGAAAATGAAAAACAGCACCGCGACCACGAAGACCACAGCCGCACTGGAGATAAATGCCGCATGCCAGGTGCCGATCAGCGTATACGCCCACCATCCGGCAAACGGCGACGCCACCAGGCCACCAAAGGCGTAGCACGAGCTCCATAAACCCAGCACCCGGCCACGCTGCTGCGCCGGGAAGAAACTGCCAAGGTTCTTGCACAGCCCGGACCAGCCGGTGGACTGGGCCAGGCCCTGGATCAACATGCACGTGACAAAGATCGGTAACGTGGCAAACGTGCCCATCACCAGGGCGGCGGCGGCTGAAATCAGCAACCCGCCGAGTACCACCACACGCGGCCCGAAACGGTCGGCGAGCATGCCCCAGGTGAATTGGCCAACGGCGTAGGCCGCCAGGTAAATGCCATCCAGGTTGGCCATCATCATCTTGTCCAGCGGGAAACTCGGGTCGTCGACGATCCCCAGCTTGGCCACCGAAAAAGCTTTGCGGGTGAAATAGAAGGCCGCGTACGCCAGCCAGGTGATGGCGAAAATCTGCACGCGCCAACGCTTGATGTGACTCAAGGGAGTATTCATGGTGGTTCTGACCTCGGGTGTGAGTGTGCCGGCAGAATGAAAAGCAAACGCCTGTATTTTTATTGTTGAGCACTGCAGTACCGGCGCTTGGAGGGGCGCGGTATTGGTCAGATGAGTCCCGCTGGTGAGCACGCAGAAGACCCATGGCCGCCGAAGGTGTAGGACTCGACCTACGGCGACTGGGGCTATCAAAGCAATGGCTGACTAATAGGTAAAATCGATTTATCGTATTTCAAATATAAGCTGAGCTTGTAAGAGGATTCGCGATGTCGGTGTCTCACGCGCAACTCAAAGCCTTCCATGCGGTGGCCGTACACGGCAGTTTTACCCACGCCGCCGAACGCTTGTTCCTCAGCCAGCCGGCCATTTCCGACCAGGTGCGCAAGCTTGAGGAACGTTTCGGCGTGCTGCTGTTTCATCGCAACAAACGTTCGGTGCGCTTGACCGACCTCGGCGAGCGCCTGTTGAGCATCACCCAGCGTCTGTTTGCCGTCGCGGCGGAAGCCGAAGAGCTGTTGCAGGATTCCCGCGCCTTGCAAACCGGCACCCTGACACTCGCGGTGGACGCCCCGGTGCATGTGCTGCCGCAGATTGCGCGCTTCTGCCAGTTGTACCCGGGCATCAGCGTGAAGATCGAAACCGGCAACACCGATGAATCACTGTTTCGCCTGTACAACTACCAGGCCGACCTCGCGCTGCTGGGGCGCGATGTGGACGACGAGCGGCTGCTGTCACTGCCGCTGCCCGATGACCAATTGCTCGCGTTTGTCGCCCGCAACCACCCGTGGGCGGGCCGCGAGTCGATCTGCCTGGCGGACCTGGACGATACGCCGCTGGTGTTGCGGGAAATCGGCTCGGTGACCCGCCAGACCCTGGAGCAGGAAATGCACCAGGCCGGGCTGCGCATTCGCCCGGCGATCCAGGTGGAAGGCCGGGAAGCCGCGCGGGAGGCGGTGGTGGTGGGGATTGGCGTGGGCGTGGTGTCGGCTGCGGAGTTTGGCGCAGATTCGCGGGTGTATGCGATGCCGATCCGTGACTGTACGCAGCGGATGAAGGAAACACTGGTGTGCTTGAAGGAGCAGAGTTCGCGGCGGGTGGTGGCGACTTTTCTGGAGATTGTGCGGGAAAGTTTGCGGTGAAGTTGAGGGCCCCTTCGCGAGCAAGCCCGCTCCCACAGTTGACCGAGTTCTACCGATGGAACGCGGTCGAATGTGGGAGCGGGCTTGCTCGCGAAGGGGCCAACTAGATCTCAAGCCAACACCCTCTAAGGCGCCAACTCGAAAAACGCCTGAATCAACCGCAACTCCCGCCGCCGCTCCATGCACCCGATCACATGCCGGTTCACCAGCCCCTCGCCCTGGATCGGAATCGCGTGCACCCGCGGATCCCGGCTGACTTCCATCGACGACACCACCCCAACCCCCAACTCGGCCGCCACCGCTTCCGTCACCGCCTCACGGCTGTCCAGTTCCAGCAACACCCGGGGCTGCACGCCGGCCTGGGCGCAGGCATCGTCAAAGGTCCGCCGCGTGATCGAGCTGGGTTCACGCAACACCATGATCACCTGATCCAATTGCTCCAGCCGAATCCCCGCAGGCTCCGCCAGCCACGGATGCCCCGCAGGCACCAACGCGCAAATCCGTGACTCGATCAACGGCTGCAAGTGCAGGCCCTTGCGCGGCTCCACCTCGGTCAACACCGCCACGTCAGCCCGCTCCGACAACAGCGCCGCGAGGGTTTCCTGCGCATTGCCCAGGCGCAAATTGACAGTAATCCCCGGATACCGCTGCCGTAGGCTGGCCAGCATCGGCATGACCATGTGCGGCCCGTCCGCCGCCACTTCCAGGCGCCCGGTAAGTAATTGCCGGTTGGCCTCCAGCAACGTCTGCGCCTCTTCCACCAGGCCGAAGATCGCCCGGGTGATCGCCGCGAGTTTGGTGCCCTCCTCGGTCAACTCCACCCGCCGCGCGGTACGCCGCAGCAGCGCGATCTGGTAGTGCTCCTCCAGCGCCTTGATATGCCCGGTCACCGCCGGCTGGCTGATAAACAGGCGCTCGGCCGCCCGGGTAAAACTGCCCTCGCGGGCCACCGCATCAAACGCACGCAGTTGAAACAGGTTCATAGCTATCGGCCTCACTGATAGCTCGCATAACAACAAACAATTTGATTGATGACAAGCCAAACTGCAATTTAGGCGCCGTAACTTCATCCCAATGTTTTGCGAGGACACACGAATGAGCACTGCCGCGCCGATCCTGCTGACCCCGGGGCCCTTGACCACCTCGGCCCGCACCCGCCAGGCCATGATGGTCGACTGGGGTTCATGGGATGACCGCTTCAATCAACTGACCGCCAGTCTTTGCGAGCAACTGCTGGTGATCGTCAACGGCACCGCCAGCCACCATTGCGTGCCATTGCAAGGCAGCGGCACCTTTGCCGTGGAAGCGGCCATCGGCACCCTCGTGCCACGGGACGGCAAGGTGCTGGTGCTGATCAACGGCGCCTACGGCAAGCGCCTGGCGAAGATTTGCGAAGTGCTCGGCCGCGAGTTCAGTACCTTTGAAACTGCCGAGGACGAACCCACCACCGCCGCCGACGTCGACCGCCTGTTGCACGCCGACAAGGGCATCACCCACGTCGCACTGATCCATTGCGAAACCAGCACCGGGATTCTCAACCCGTTGCCCGAGATCGCCCAGGTCATCGCCCGCCACGGCAAGCGCCTGATTATCGACGCCATGAGTTCCTTCGGCGCGCTGCCGATCGACGCCCGCGAGGTGCCGTTCGACGCGCTGATCGCCGCCTCCGGCAAGTGCCTGGAAGGCGTACCGGGGATGGGTTTTGTGTTCGCTGAAAAGCAGGCGCTGGCTGCAGCCCAAGGCAACTGCCACTCCCTGGCGATGGACCTTTTCGACCAGCACAGCTACATGGCCAAGACCGGCCAATGGCGCTTCACACCGCCGACCCACGTGGTGGCGGCGCTGCACGAAGCGCTGCTGCAATACAACGAAGAAGGCGGCCTGCCCGCCCGGCACCAGCGCTATGCCGACAACTGCCAGGCATTGCTGGACGGCATGGCCGAACTGGGCCTGCGCAGCTTCCTGCCCGCAGCGATCCAGGCGCCGATCATCGTTACCTTCCACGCGCCGAAAGACCCGCGCTACCAGTTCAAGGAGTTCTACGAACGGGTCAAGGCCAAGGGCTTCATCCTTTATCCCGGCAAATTGACCCAGGTGGAAACCTTCCGCGTGGGCTGCATCGGCCATGTGAACCAGGCCGAGATGCAAGCCGCGGTCGCGGCGGTAGCCGAGGTGCTGCAAGAAATGAACGTGCTCGACATCTGACTGCCCACTACTCACAGGATCTGAACCATGAACTACGCAAACCCAACCCAGCTTCAAGCCGCGATCCTCGACTGGGCCGGCACCGTGGTCGATTTCGGCTCGTTCGCGCCCACGCAGATTTTTGTCGAAGCCTTCGCCGAGTTCGACGTGCAGGTCTCCATCGAAGAAGCCCGTGGCCCGATGGGCATGGGCAAGTGGGACCACATCCGCACCCTGTGCGACCAGCCGCAGGTGGCCGAGCGCTATCGCAAGGCCTTTGGCCGCACACCGACTGACGATGATGTGACCGCCATCTACCAGCGCTTCATGCCGCTGCAGATCGAGAAGATCGCCGAGCACTCGGCATTGATCCCCGGTGCCCTGGACACTATCGCCAACCTGCGCCAGCAAGGGATCAAGATCGGTTCGTGCTCCGGCTACCCCAAGCAGGTGATGGACAAGGTGGTCGAACTGGCTGCCACCAATGGCTATATCGCCGACCACGTGGTCGCCACCGACGAAGTACCCAACGGCCGACCATGGCCGGCCCTGGCCCTGGCCAACGTGATCGCCCTCGGGATCGATGACGTAGCGGCCTGCGTGAAGATCGACGACACCGTGCCGGGCATCCTCGAAGGCCGTCGCGCCGGGATGTGGACCGTGGCGCTGACCTGTTCGGGCAACGCCCTGGGCCTGACCTACGAGCAGTTCCGCGCCCTCGACGCCGGCACACTCGCCAGCGAACGCACGCGTATCCAGGCCATGTTCGAAGGCTCGCGCCCACACTACATGATCGACACCATCACCGACCTGCCTGCGGTGATCGCCGACATCAACCAGCGCCTGGCACGGGGTGAAATGCCGCAGGGCAACTGATCGGTGTCAAAACATCGCTTCTTCGTCTTCCTCTTACGGGCAAACCTCGTAAAACAGGCTTACATTGAAAGGACTCCGTCGCGAAAGAACGGAGGTTTGCCCTGATGAGTGAGGAAGAAAGCGATGCCCTGGAAAAATTCCGATACGCGTTACAGCACCATGTCGATTGCGTTGCACTGGCTGATGGTGGTGCTGCTGGCGGTGGTCTACGCCTGCATTGAGTTACGCGGGCAGTTTCCCAAAGGCAGCGGCGCACGTACGTTGATCGTGGAAATGCACTTCATGTTCGGCCTGACGGTGTTTGTGCTGGTATGGCTACGGTTGTTCGCCCGCAGCCTGGGCGTGGCACCGAAGATCGTCCCTGCCCCGCCGCAATGGCAAACCCTCCTCGCCACCCTGATGCACATGGCGCTGTACGCCTTGATGATCGGCATGCCCATCGCCGGCTGGCTGATCGTCAGCGCCGAGGGGCATTCGGTGATGTTCTACGGCATCGAGTTGCCGCCGCTGATTGCCGAGAACAAAGCGTTGGCCAAGGAAATTGAAAGCTGGCACGTGCTGTTCGGCAAGATCGGCTACTGGCTGATCGGGCTGCATGCGTTGGCCGGATTGGCCCATCACTATGTGCTGCGAGACAACACTGCATTGAGAATGATGCCCGGCAAGAGAGGGAACCTTCAGTAAGCCCACGGATTGAATGTGGCAGCTGGCTTGTGGGGGAGCTGGCTTGCCTGCGATAGCATCACCTCGGTGCCACTGATACACCGCGGTGTCTGCATCGCAGGCAAGCCAGCGCCTACATTAACCGGGTGCAACAGGGAAACCCCGGCGGCCCTGCAGGCCACCGGTGTGGACGAAGATCAGGCGGGTGCCGGGGGAAAATCTCCCGGCTTCAATCTGTTGTTTCAACGCCAATAACGCCTTGCCGGTATACAGCGGCTCCAGCGCCAGACCACAGGCTTGCTCGGTAGCGTCGATAAAGGCCAGCAACTCCGGATCAACCTTGGCAAAGCCGCCCCGGCTGGCCTCCAGCAATTCATAACCCTGCTGCACAAGCGCCTGCACCTGTTGCGCCACCCCGTGGTCGTCGGGCACCGCCAGGGCGCCATATACCGGATGCGCGCCCGCCTCCGCCAGCACCAATCCCGCCAATGTAGTACCGGTGCCTGCCGCCAGCCACCAACCGTGATAGTCCGTCCAGCCCAGGCCGTTTAATTGTGCCCGCGCCTGATTCACCAAAACCCCGCAACCCAACGCGCCCGCCAGGCCCCCGCCGCCTTCAGGTACCGGGTGCAGGTGCGGATACTGCTCGCGCCAGGGCAGCCAGAAGTCCGGCTCGTTGCGCGCGCGATAGCCGCCATACCCCAGCCAATGAAGTTGCATGCCGAAGGCCTTGAGGTCGAGCACCGTGGGAGTGTCTTGCGGATGGCCACGCAGCAAGCCAACGGTAGGAAAGCCGAAGCGTTTCCCGGCCGCCGCCAGTGCATGCAGGTGATTGGAGTAAGCGCCGCCCAGGCTGATGATCCCCCTGGCGCCCGCCGCCCGGCCTTGCGCCAGGTGCTCGGTGAGCTTGAACCACTTGTTGCCGCTGATCAGCGGGTCGATGCGATCCAGGCGCAGTACGGCGACTTCCACCAGCCCCATCCAGTCCAGCTTCAGGGGTTCAAGGGGCGCGTGGGGAAGCCAGTCGAAAGGACCCATGAGGGCGGTTCTGCACAAGAAAAGGGGCGGTAGTCTACCACCGCCCCTTTTACGTGTTTACAGCTCGGCCGCCAGGCGCGAACCCTGGTTGATGGCGCGCTTGGCATCCAGCTCGGCCGCCACGTCCGCACCGCCGATAAGGTGCACGTTCTGCCCGGCCGCCACCAGGCCATCCTGCAATTCCCGCAGCGGGTCCTGCCCGGCGCAGATCACGATGTTGTCCACCGCCAGCACCTTCGGTTCACCCTCGGCGCCGATGCGGATGTGCAGGCCCTCATCGTCGATCTTCAGGTACTCGACGCTGTTGAGCATCTGCACCTGCTTGTTCTTCAAGCCGGTGCGGTGGATCCAGCCGGTGGTCTTGCCCAGGCCGTCACCGACCTTGGAGGTCTTGCGCTGCAACAGGAACACTTCACGCGCCGGCGCATGGCGCTCGGGCTTGATCCCGGCCACACCGCCGCGGGCTTCCAGGTGGGTGTCGATGCCCCACTCTTTCCAGAACGCCTCGCGGTCCAGACTGGTGGACACGCCCTGGTGCACGAGGAATTCCGACACGTCAAACCCGATACCGCCGGCACCGATCACCGCCACGCGATGGCCCACCGGCTTGCGCTCCAGGATCACGTCCAGGTAGCTCAGCACCTTGGCATTTTCCACGCCCGGGATAGCCGGCGTGCGCGGCGCGATGCCGGTGGCGAGAATGATCTCGTCGTAGCCGCCCGCAACGAGCTGCTCAACGTCGACCCGAGTGTTCAGGCACAGCTCGACGTGAGTGGTCTGCAACTTGCGCTTGAAGTAGCGCAGGGTCTCGAAGAACTCTTCCTTGCCCGGCACACGCTTGGCGATGTTGAACTGGCCGCCGATCTCGCTGGCCGAATCGAACAGCGTCACTTGATGCCCACGCTCGGCGGCGACGGTGGCGGCCGCCAGGCCCGCAGGACCGGCACCGACCACGGCGATTTTCTTGATCTGCTTGACCGGCAGGTAGTTGAGCTCGGTCTCGTAGCACGCACGCGGGTTGACCAGGCAGGTGGTCAGCTTGCCGCCGAAGGTGTGGTCCAGGCAGGCCTGGTTGCAGCCGATGCAGGTGTTGATCTCATCGGCGCGGCCTTCGGCAGCCTTGTTGACGAAGTCCGGGTCGGCGAGGAATGGGCGAGCCATCGAGACCATGTCGGCATCGCCTTCGGCCAAAATCTGCTCGGCGATTTCCGGGGTGTTGATTCGGTTGGTGGTGATCAACGGAATCTGCACCGCACCGCGCAACTTCGCGGTGACCTTGCTGAACGCGCCACGCGGCACCTTGGTGGCGATGGTCGGGATCCGCGCTTCGTGCCAGCCGATGCCGGTGTTGATGATCGTTGCACCGGCCTGCTCGATGGCCTTGGCCAACTGCACGATCTCTTCCCAGGTGCTGCCGCCTTCCACCAGGTCGAGCATCGACAGGCGGAAGATGATGATGAAATTCGGGCCTACGGCTTCGCGCACCCGGCGCACGATTTCCACCGGCAGACGCATGCGGTTTTCGTAGCTGCCACCCCAACGGTCGGTGCGGTGGTTGGTGTGGGCGGCGAGGAACTGGTTGATGAAGTAGCCTTCCGAACCCATGATTTCCACGCCGTCGTACTCGGCGACCTGGGCCAGCACCGAGCAGGTGACGAAATCATTGATCTGTTTTTCGATGCCTTCTTCGTCCAGCTCTTTGGGCTTGAACGGGTTGATCGGCGCCTGGATCGCGCTCGGTGCCACCTGCTTCGGGCTGTAGGCATAACGCCCGGCGTGGAGGATCTGCATGCAGATCTTGCCGCCCGCCTCGTGCACCGCCCGGGTGACGATCTTGTGCTTCTGCGCTTCTTCGTCGGTGGTCAGCTTGGCCGCACCGCCATACACCCCACCTTCATCGTTGGGGCCAATGCCGCCGGTGACCATCAGGCCCACGCCGCCACGGGCACGTTCGGCAAAATAGGCCGCCATGCGCTCGAAGCCACCGGGTTTTTCTTCAAGGCCGGTGTGCATCGAGCCCATCAGGGTGCGGTTGCGCAGGGTGGTAAAACCCAGGTCCAACGGGGCCAGCAAGTGCGGGTAGGCAGCAGCGGTCATGGTACAGCTCCACAACGGATCATCACGGGACGTGGAGCGCTCGAATGGCACTCCATCGGTTTATGTCCCACAGACTAAGAGTCCGCCGGCTGGCGCTCAATGACCGTAAGTGACAACTTAATGATCAAAGTGCGCAGCAGAAAGCATGGCAGCGGTAATTTTCTCCTGTTTCTGCCCCTGCCCGATCATCCAGCGTTGAAACCCGCGGCACTGCTGTTTGTGCAGGGTATTGGGGTGCCAACTCAGGTAGTACGGCGCCGCCAGCGGCACGGCGAACCGCCAGGGAATCACCAGCCGACCGGCGCGCAGGTCCCCGGCGATCATTGAGAACTGCGCCAGCACGATGCCTTGCCGGTCGATGGCCGCCTGGATCGCGGTAATCGATGATGAATAATTGCGGCGGATCACGATGGGCTGGCCGGTTTGCCCTTCCAGCTCGCTGAACCATTGGGTCCACGAAGGCGGCGAATCGAATTTGGGCCGCGAGTCGATGCCGATCAGGCGGTAATCGAGCAAGTCCCGCGCGCACGCAACCCGTTCCAGCAACTGCGGTGAACAGGTGGGCACCACACAATCGCGGAACAGCGGCACGCTATGCCCGGCATGCTCGGGGTGCTCGCCATAACCGATGCGAAAGTCGGCACTTTCCTCCCCCGATGCATCATCGAGGGTGCTGTCGAGGTAGATGTCCAGGTCGGTTTCGTCCTGCCCCCACTCGTCGATCAGCGGCGACAGCCATTTGGTCATCAGCGAAGGCAGGCAACTGATATACAGGTTGTTGGGATTCTTCGCCCGCTCGGCCTCGGCCACCGCCAGCCTGAGTTCTTCGAACGCCGCGGTGCAGCGGGCGTGCAGGCGTTCGCCGACGCTGTTCAAGCGCAGGCGCTGGCCGTCCTTGAGCGTCAGCTTAATGCCCAGGGCATCTTCGAGCAGTTTCATTTGCTGGCTGACAGCGCCCACCGAGATCCCCAGGCGAATCGCCGCCTGGGACATACCGGCGCAGTGGCCCACCACTTCAAACACTTGCAACGCGCGCAACGGCGGTAAACGGCTCATGGGGGAATCTCGCGACTTCAGCAGTTTAGATTTTCTACTAAAAGTAACAGAAAACCTCATATTTTCTTCAGTCAGTGCAACCCGTAGAGTTAAACCACTTCCCACCCCATTGCGTTACGCCCTGCTGGAGTCGCTGATGAAAACCCTGCCTGAACAAATTACCCATGTCGTGTTAGGCGACAGAGAACCCAGCATCGAAGAGTTCGTGGCGATCGCCCGCTATTCGGCCACTGTTTCGTTTGCCGACAGTTACAAGAACCGGGTTAAAAAGTCCCGTGGGTTGATCGAGCGATTCCTCGATGAAAACCGTTTGGTGTACGGCGTGACCACCGGTTTTGGCGACAACGTGCGGCATGTGATCTCGCCGGAAAACGCCAAGGAACTGCAAGTCAACATCGTGCGTTCCCACGCTGTTTCCGTCGGCGAACCGCTGGTGCGTGAACAGGTGCGGGCGATCCAGTTGATGGTGTTGATCAGCCTGGGCAAAGGCTACTCCGGGGTGCGCCTGGAACTGCTGGAACTGATCGCCGGCCTGCTCAACCACGACGTGGTGCCCTTTGCGCCGGGCGAAGGCTCGGTGGGTTACCTCGCGGTAGAAGGCCACCTGGCCCTGGTGCTGCTCGGAGAAGGCCGTGCCAGCGTCAAGGGCGGTGCACTGGTGGATGGGGCAACCGCCCTGCAACAGGTCGGCCTGCAACCGACCGACCTGCAGTGCAAGGAAGGCCTGGCGATGTTGAACGGCACCACGTCGGTGACCGCCATCGCTACGCTGGCGCTGTACAACGCGATGCAGGCTGCGGACCTGGCGGACGTGGCGGCGGCCATGTCGCTGGAGGCGCTCAAGGGCACCATCCGCGCGTTCGACCCGCGCTACCACTCGATCAAGGCTCACCCCGCACAGGCCGCAACCGCCGCCAATATCAAGGCTATCCTGCACGACAGCCAGCTCATCGCAGACAACATCGATTACCGCCTGCAGGACGTCTACAGCCTGCGTGCCATCCCCCAAGTGCATGGTGCTTCCCGGCAGTTCATCAACTACGCGCGGGAAACCATCGAGCGCGAAATCAATTCTTCGGGCGACAACCCGGTGATTTTCCCGCTGGACGACGGTGACGGTATCGCGATTTCCGGCGCCAACTTCGACGGCACCTACATCGGGATTGCAGCCGACACACTGTGTGTGGCGCTGACCAATCTGGCGAAAATTTCCGAGCGCCGGACCGACCGCATGATCAACTCGCACTTCAGCGAAATGCCGGCCTTCCTGGTGCGCAACCCGGGCCTGAACAGCGGCTACATGATCGTCCAGTACACCGCCGCCGGGCTGTACGCCGAGATGAAAACCCTGTCGATGCCGTCGTCGATCGACAGCGTCTCGACCTGCGGCAACCAGGAAGACCCGGTCAGCCTGGCCTACAACGCGGTGATCAAGGCCTACAAAGTCTCGCAAAAACTCCAGTCGGTGGTGGCCATCGAAGTGCTGGTCGCGTGCCAGGCCCTGGATTTCCACGATGTGAACAAGGCATCGACCGCGACCAAGGCGGTCTATGACCTGGTGCGCAGTGAAGTGCCGGTGGCGGATAACGACCGCGCGTTTTACGCTGACATGGCCAGTGTGATTCACCAAGTGCGCAGCGGGAAAATTAACGACCTGGTGGCCCATCACCTGAACTGACAACCACGCCGTCAAACGGCCTGCCCTCCTTTTCGGACGGCGGGCCTTTGCCATTTTTGGCGCAGACAAAGCGATACCCGGGGACTTTGCGAATGCTTCAACCCAAAGACGTTCTACACCTGCTCGATACCTGCTCCATTGCCTATGAATACGTGGAACACAGCGCCGTGCGCACCTGCGAAGAAGCCGACAAACTGGACATCGGAATCAGCGGGCAGGCGGTCAAGAACATCTTCCTGTGCGATGCCAAAGGCTTGAATCCCACCCTGGTGGTGCTCAAGAGCGAGCAGCGCCTGGACCTGCGTGCACTCTCGCAAACCCTCGGCCTCAAGGGCCTGAGATTCGCCTCGCCGCGCCGCCTGATGGAAACCCTGGGCGTGGAGCCGGGAGCGGTGTCATTGCTGGGGTTGTGCAATGACGTGCAGCGCGTCACCCAGGTTGTGATCGCCGAAGAGGTGTGGAACGGCGACAGGATTCTCTGCCATCCGCTGGTGAATACCGCGACCCTGTCGATCGCAGTCCGCGATATGGCGCGACTGCTTGAGCACCTGGGATTCACGCCAATACTCACCGCGAACCCTGCCCCCACGCCTGACACCTGACAGCGCACGGGCGGGTGCAAAACGCTACCTATCGACCCAAAACAGGGCGAAAAAACCGCGCACATTTTCTAACCATGTTTAATTTCCTTGAAAATCAATAGGTTATTTATTTTTAAAAGCTGGCAAATATTTTGCAATGACATGTATGTACATGTGGAGTCATGTGCAGACTGGAGAGCGAATCGGCCAGTCCCCAAACCTGTATGCGTTCGAGAAAAAAGTCCTAAGCCCACATCAAAACATTGGTAGGAAATAGAAATGACCGCTAAAAAATCGAATTGGTTAGGCTCTGTTGCTGTAGCGACCCTAGTGATGGCAAGTGCTTCCGGACTGCAGGCAAAGGACTGGACGTCCGTGAACATCGCGACCGAGGGCGCGTACGAGCCCTGGAACCTGACATTGCCAGGCGGGAAGATCAGTGGTTTCGAGCCTGAGCTGATGGACTACCTGTGCGCCAAGATGAAGCTGCAGTGCAAGATCACCGTGCAGAACTGGGATGGCATGATTGCCAGTCTCAACGCAGGGAAGTTTGATGTGTTGATGGATGCGATCGTTATCACTGACGACCGTAAGCAGGTCATGGATTTTTCGATTCCCTACGCGCAGACGCCGGCCAACTTTGTCGCGCAGGATGCGGCGTTGCTGCCGGGTAAAACCGGGGCGGCGAATGCGATTACGCTGAGTGCTGATCCGAAGGCGATTCACGATGCGATCGAGCCGTTGCGTCAGGCGCTGAAGGGTAAAACCATCGGGATCGCTTCAGGCATCATTTACACCAAGTTCATTGATGAGAACTTCAAGGACGTGGCGACGATTCGTGAGTACAACACGTCGGCCGATGCGATTCTTGATCTGCAATCGGGCCGTATTGACGCGATTTTTGATGACGTTACGTTCCTTGATTCGATCATGTCCAAGCCTGAGAACAAGGGGCTGGCGTATACCGGGCCGCAGATCAAAGGCCCTATCTGGGGTGATGGCGAGGGCCTGGGTTTTCGCAAGAGCGATCCGGAGTTGAAGGCCAAGTTTGATGCGGCGTTGAAAGAAGCGATTGCTGATGGGACTGTTAAGAAACTCAGCGAAAAATGGTTCAAGGTGGATTTGACGCCTAAGTCCTGAGGCGTTCCTGGTTGGGGTGGGGGCATATCCGTTATTTGGGTGATGGCTGAGATTGGTTCCGCTCTTACAGCGGCTCACTTTTGAACAGCGCAAAAGTAAGCAAAACGCTCT